>NZ_JBEXEV010000008.1:61220-193436 GCF_040606435.1 Micromonospora sp. NPDC005413 | reverse complement strand
GCGCCGGGGGGGTTCCCCCCCCCCCCCCCCCGGGCCCCCCCCCCCCCGGCCCCCCCCCCCCCCCCCCCCCCCGCGGGGGGGGGGGGGGGGCGCGCCCCCCCCCCCCCCCCCCCCACCGGTCGGTTCGGGCCGGTCCTGGTCAGACGCGGGTGAGGCGTACGGCGTCGGCGACGATCAGGCCGGTGGCGCTGCTCCACCGGCTCACCGCCACCCGGTTGGCATCCCCGGCGGGCAGTGTGAACGTGCCGAGGGATCGCCACTGCCCGCCGGTGGCCCGCTGGTCGACGATGACCGTCCGGTTGCCGGTGGTGGTGGCGACGATGTACGGGGTCGCGCCGTTGTAGCCGGAGGTCGCCGGCCACCAGGCGTCGACCCGGTAGTTGGCGGTGGCCGGGACGTTGAACTTGTACCAGGCGGCATCGCTGGCCGCGACCGGCTCCGCGTACCGGTAGTCGGCACCGTATCGCTGCGTGGAGTACGTCGACACGCCCCAGCTGGCGCTGGCGGTGAAGCGACCGGCGGTGGTGTTGTCCACGATGGAAGACCACGCCGGAGGGTTTCCGCCCGACATCTTCGCCGCCACGTCGGCGCGCATCACGTTCAGGTCGATGAACGATGGGTCGATCTTGCCGCTGGTGCTGGTCTCCCGGTGCCCCCGGGCGTAGCTGCTGTTGCGGCCCAGCCGGGTGAGCACGGCGGCGGTGGCGGCGATCGACGCGTTGTACTGCGCGGCGGTCATCTCCTGGTTGACGCCGTTGTAGTCGATCTCCCACCCGATCATGAGGGTGTTGCCGTCCCCGGCCGGGATCGGCCCGCTGCCGCCGCTGGCCCCGGCGTGGTTGCACCGGCCCGCCGAGATGACGTGGAAGACGCCGTTGTAGTCGACGAGCGCCTGGCAGAGCGGGCCGGGCAGGTCGGACCGGCCGTTGATGCAGATGCCGAGCGCCGGGTGCGGGTTGCTGGCGCTGGAGGTCGAGGCGGTGTGGTGCCAGAGCACCCCGATGGGGTCGAAGGAGCCCGGTCGCATCCGGTTGAGCCAGTCTCCCTCGACCACGACCTGGACTCCGGCGGAGCGCAGCACGTCCACCAGCCAGGGAACCGTCGCCATCAGGCGTCCTGGAGCAGATCAGCGAGGCACTCGGCCTTCGGCGCGGCGCTCGCCGGGGTGGGCCGGGCGACGACGGTCAGCGCGGCGGCCACCAGGGCGGGGATGCCGAGCACCCCACGGCGGCGCAGGCGAATGGATGGTGATCGGGCCATGGCAATCCTCCAGCGACGGCGGGTTCGAACGGATCGACGAACGCGATGACGGGCACGCTATACCGTCATGAGCGTCTATGTCGATACCCTTCAATCTCAGGTCGCGCACTGAAGGATTTCGCCGAATCAGGCGCCGCCGAGCGCGTCGATGTCGCGCATCTCCTCCGCCGTCAACGAGAAGTGGAAGACGTCGAAGTTGGCGGTGATCCGCTCCGGGGTCACCGACTTCGGGATCACCACGATCTCGTGATCGATGTGCCAACGCAGCACCACCTGCGCCGGGGAGACACCGTGCGCGGCAGCGATCCTGGTCAGCACCGGGTCGCTGAGGTCGCTGGTCTTGAACGGACTGTATCCCTCCAGCACCACGCCCCGGTCCCGGTGCTCGGCGTGCCGCTGCCGGTCGTACAGCGCCGGGCTCCACCGGATCTGGTTGACCGCCGGGTTCTCCTCGGTCGACTGGATCAGCTCGTCGATCTCCCCGGTGCTGTAGTTGCTCACCCCGACCGCACGGGTGAGGTTCTCGTCCCGGGCGGCCAGCAGCTCCCGCCACAGGGGGATGCTGTCCGCCGGCGACGACGGCGGCCAGTGGATCAACCAGAGGTCGACCTGGTCGACACCGAGCGCCTCCAGGCTGGCCTCCAACGTCGCGCGCTCCCGGCCGACCCGGTCCGGTGGGAGCTTGGTGGTGATGAAGACGTCCTCCCGGCGCAGCCCGCTCTCCCGCACCGCCCGGCCGACCTCCCGCTCGTTGCCGTACATGGTGGCGGTGTCGAGGTGCCGGTAGCCGGTGTCGAGCGCTGCCAGCGTCGCCTCGTAGCCGGCCTGGCCGGTGGCCTGCCAGGTGCCGAAGCCGAGTAGGGGCATCCGCACGTCCCCGGGGAGCAGGGCGGTGGGCTGGTCGGTGAGGTCCATGAGGTCCGTTCTACCCCGCCGAGCCCCCGGCCGCCGAGCGAACCGGACACTCCGGCATCCAGCGCGACGGTCCGGTTTGCCGGAGAATGCGGGTGTGACCGACCGGCTGGAGGAGTACCGGCGACGGCGGGACGCGGCCCGTACGCCCGAGCCGGTGCCGGAGCGGAGCCCCGCGGCGGCTGGCCCCGGTCCCCGGAGGCGCCCAGTATCTCGTCGTCGACCTGCTCTGGCTTGAGGGCGTGAGCAGCGTCGACGTGCCGTACGCGCAACGCCGGGAACTGCTCGATGGGCTGGCCTTGGCCGGTACGCACTGGCAGACTCCGCCGTGGTTCCCCGGCGCGGGCGACGAGGCCCTGCGTGCCGGGCGGGAGCAGGGCCTGCCGGGCGTGGTCGCCAAGCGGCTGGACTCGGTCTACGAGCCGGGGCGGCGCAGCCGGCGATGGCTGAGCATCGACGCGGTCTGACGGCGAGGAGCGACGTGTACCTGACGCACCTGGACTGCCCGCGCTGTGGTCGGGAGTACGCGGCCGAGGTGTTGCAGAACCTCTGCGAGTGCGGCTCACCGCTGCTGGCCCGCTACGACCTGCCGGCCGTGGCGAAGGCGGTCACCCCGGAGCGCTTCGGGCTGCGCCCGGCCGACCTGTGGCGCTACCGCGAGCTGCTGCCGGTCGCCGACCCACGGCACGTCACCACGCTCGGCGAGGGCTGGACGCCGCTGCTGCGCGCCCCGGCGTACGGCGCCGAGATCGGCATCGCCGACCTGATGGTCAAGGACGAGGGGTTGATCCCGACCGGCTCGTTCAAGGCGCGCGGCGCTGCGGTCGGCGTGAGTCGTGCCCGTGAGCTGGGCGTCGAGCGGATCGCGATGCCCACCAACGGCAACGCCGGGTCGGCCTGGGCCACGTACGCCGCGCGGGCCGGGATGGGTGCGACCATCGTCATGCCGCTGGAGGCGCCGAGCATCTGCCGGCGCGAATGCGTCGCCGCCGGTGCCGACCTGCGCCTGATCGATGGGCTGATCAGCGACGCCGGTCGGTGGGTGGCCGAGCTGATCGCGGAGTCGAACGGGGCGATCTTCGACGCCGGCACGCTGCGCGAGCCCTACCGGCTGGAGGGCAAGAAGACGATGGGGTACGAGATCGTCGAGCAGCTCGGCTGGCAGACGCCCGACGTGATCATCTACCCGACCGGCGGCGGTGTCGGCCTGATCGGCATCCACAAGGCGCTGCACGAGCTGCGTGAGCTGGGCTGGATCGGCGACAAGCTGCCTCGGCTGGTGGCGGTGCAGTCGACCGGCTGTGCGCCGATCGTGCGGGCGTTCGCCGCCGGCGAGAATCGGGCCGAGCCGTGGGCGGACGCGCACACGGTGGCGTTCGGCATCACCGTGCCGGCGCCGCTGGGCGACGAGCTGATCCTGGCGGCTCTGCGGGAGTCCTCCGGCACGGCCGTCGCCGTCGACGACGCGGACATCCTGGCCGACCTGCGGGATTTCGCTGCCCGGGAGGGGCTGCTGCTCTGCCCGGAGGGAGCGGCCTGCCTGACGGCGGCGCGGCAACTGCGCGCCGGCGGGTGGATCCGGGCCGGTGAGCGGGTGGTGGTGCTCAACACGGGCGCTGGGCTGAAGTATCCGGACACGGTCGACGTGTCTGGCGTACCCGTGCTGGTGTGAGACGGCGGGCACCCCGCGGACCATGTTGGTCCGCGGGGTGCCGTCGTGCCGGCCTACTGGTAGGTGATGTCCGACGGTGAGTAGAGGCAGTTGACGCCGTCGGCGCCCTCGCCGATCTCGGTCGGCTCGTCGCCCTTCGGCACACCCCGGTACTTGACGCAGATCGAGGTGTCCCGATCCGGGTCGTCGACGATGGTGATCCGGCTGAACCGGGCGGTGTCGCCCCAGTTGGTGTTGATGCCGGCGATCGCGTCGGTGTTCCGGACGATCACGTTGTCGATCACCACGTGCCGCTGGTACGACGTGGAGCAGTTGCCGCAGGCCCGGTAGAGCTTCCCGGCGTTCTCCACCCGGAAGTTCTTTATGTAGACGGTGCCGGAGCCGTTGTGCTGGAAGACCTTGTCGCTGGCGGACCGCGCGCCGCCGCCGTCGACGGTGTACGTGGTGCCGCCGCGGAAGGTGGCCGCGTCCTCGCCCACGTCCTCCCACCAGACGTTGATCAGGGTGCAGTTGCCCTCGCAGTGCACGCCGTCACCGGCCGGGGCACCGATGATCACGTTGCGGAGGGTGGCACCGGCGGCCAGCTCGAACATCGGGTCCTGGCTCTCGCTCTGCCCGCCGTCGCCGATGCCGTAGTAGCGCTTGAGCCCACCGTCGAAGGTGCCGGAGACCGGGATCGTGGCGTCCACCTTCTGGCTGCTGGTGGGCGTCGGCCAGCCCGCGGGCGGCGGGGTGGTCGGGCCCGGCGTGGTGGGCGGCGGCGTGCTCGGTGGCGCCGTGGTCGTTGGCAGCGTGGTCGGGGTGCCGCCGCCGGACGAGTCGACAGTCACGTCGTCGAAGCCACCGCTGGCGTACGCGGTGACCAGGCCGATCCGGCCCGCGCCGGCCAGGCTGTTGCTGCCGGAGGCGATCTGCGTGCCGTTGACGAAGCCGCGGATGGTGCTGCCGCTGGCCTCGATGCGCAGCGTGTACCAGGTGCCGGTGCCGATGCCCAGCGACGCCGAGCCGATCGCGGTGATGGCGCTGCCGTTGACGGCCTGCAACTCGGCACGGCCGGAGCCGAGCAGGGCCAGCCGGTACATCTTCGTGCTGCTGGTGGACCGCGCGGCCAGGCCGACCAGGGCGCTGGACGAGCCGAAGCTCGCCGGCCTGACCCGGGCCTGCACGGAGTAGTTGGTCCAGCTGGTCTGGCCGGCGAACTGCCGGGCCAGCTCGCTGCCGGCGTTGGACTGGTTGAGCACGCCCGAGCCGTCGACCGCCCAGGTGCCGCCCGACTTGGACCAGCCGGACGTGTTGCCGTCGTTGAAGTCGTCGCTGAAGACGGTGGCCGCGAAGGCCGAGGTCATGCCGGCGGCGAGGGCCGCCACGGTCACGCCGGCGCCCACCGCCAGCAGTAGTGGTCGTCGGCCGGGGAGTCGTCTCTTCTGCACAGTTGTCCTCCTTGACGCATGTGGTGGCGATCCCTCGACCGTCCACACTGGGACGTGTCGGCACGGCGTGCTGCCATCGCCTGGGATCGGTGCGCGCCCCGTCGGATGCCCGTGTCCGAAGCGGGGTGAAGCGGGATCAAAGACCTTGGGAAAGGGCTTTCCCGCTCCTTCGAGGCTAGAACTGCGCAAGCACCAGCGTCAATGCCTGGCGCTTGCAGGTCTGTTGCAGGATTCCGGCCGGGAAGAGGCACCGACCGATCAGTAGCTGTCCGGCGTGGTCAGTCGCCAGGCCGCGTTGATCAGCCCGATGTGTGACAGCGCCTGCGGAGTGTTGCCAAGCTGCACCCCGGTGGTCAGGTCGATCTGCTCGCTGAACAGGCCGACATCGTTGCTGTGTCCGGCCACCCGCTCGAACAGCTCCTCGGCCCGCCGCTGCTCACCCGCCATCACCAGGCACTCGACCAGCCAGAACGAGCACAGCAGGAAACCGGCGGGGTCCGTCGTCCACCGCCGCAGCAGCCCATCCTCGGTGCCCAGCTCCCGCTCCACCATCGCGATGGTCGAGCGCATCCGCGGATCGGTGGCCGGCAGAAAATGCGCGACCGGCAGGGCGAGCACCGAGGCGTCCAGCTCCGCCGATCCGAAAGCGCCGGTGAACGCGCCGATCCGGTCGTTCCACCCCTCGCGCAGCACCGCGTCGCGGATCTCGTCGCGCACGCCGGCCCAGCGACGCGGGTCGGCCCGATCGCCGAGCCGGTCGGCGAGCCCCACCGCCCGGTCCATCGTCAGCCAACAGGCCACCTTGGACGACAGGTAGTGCCGCTCCTCGTCCCGGGTCTCCCAGATGCCCCGGTCCGGCAGGTGCCACGTCGCGGCCACCTGTTCGGTCAGCCCGAGCACCATCTCCCGCAACTCGTCGTCGAACGTCGCGCCGAGATAGTCACGCAGCCGCCACACCGCCGACATCACCTCACCCGGCACGTCGAGCTGCCGCTGCCGCCAGGCGTCGTTGCCGCTCCGGACCGGCCTGCTGTCGGCGTATCCGCGCAGGTGCGTGCAGTGGTGCTCGGAGAGGTCGCGCTCGCCCTGCACCCCGAAGAGCACCGGCACCGGATCGTCGCCGATGCGGCCGATCGAGCGGGTCGCCCAGGCGAACAGCCGGGACGTCTCGTCAGGGCAGGCCGCCACCCAGAGCGCGCGCAACGTCAACGAGAAGTCCCGCAGCCAGGAGTAGCGGTAGTCGTAGTTACGGTCGCCGCCGATCTGCTCCGGCAGCGACGTCGTCAGCGCCGCGACGACCGCGCCACTGCGGGCGTACGTGAGGCCGGTCAGGACCGTCGCGCTCTGTCGGACCAGGTCGGGATACCGGCCGGAATACCCGTGCATCTCCCGGTAGGCCTCCCAGGCCTGCGTCGTCTCGGCGAGCATGGCGACCGGGTCCAGCCGGGCCGGTGGGTCGCCGTACGCCTCGCCGAACGCCACGTCCACCCCGATCACCTGGCCGGCGGAGACCTCGAACTCCTGGGTCACCCGGTCGACGCCCGCCCGCAGGTGCAGACCGCCGGCGCGCAGCACCAGCACCACCGGGCCCGCGGCGGCCAACACCCCGCCGTCCGGCTGCTCGTGCAGGTACGGCGTGAGCAGGCCGTACTCCGGCCGGGGCGCGAAATCCAACGCCATCCGAACCCGCCCGGACAGCCCCTCGACCACCCGGATCAGCACGGCGGGTGAGTTCATGCCCAGCTCGTGAGCGCGGGCGCCCATCTCCGCGGCGAGGGCGTCGGTGACCGCCACGCTGCCGTGCGGCGTGTGGTGCACCGTACGCAGCACGAGCGTGTCCGGCTGGTACGCGCGCTCGACCCGGTGTCCCGGGCCGCCGACACCGACCGGCGCCAGCCGGAAGTGCCCGGCGTTCGGGTCCAGCAGCCGCCCGAAAACGGACGCCCCGTCGAACCGATGCGGGCACCACCAGTCGATGGAGCCGTCCTTGCCGACCAGGGCACCCGAACGGGAATCCGAGAGGAATCCGTAGTCGGAGATCGCCGGCTGCTGCTCCACCCACCGCGGGTACCCGCATCGGCCCGGATCAGACCGCTGCCGGACCGATCACCCGGTCGGCGGCTCGTCCTTGCCCGCCGCCTCGGCCGCGTCGGCCTCTTCCTTGGTCTTGTGCACGGCCTTGTCGGCGTGCTCCGGCGGGCCGTAGACCGTGTACAGCACCAGCGGGTTGGGGCCGGTGTTGACGAAGTTGTGCTTGGTCCCCGCCGGCACCACGACCAGGTCGCCCGCAACGACCTTCCGCTTCGCGCCAGCAACCCGGGCCTCACCGACGCCGCTGACGAAGGTCAGAATCTGGTCGATGTCCTCGTGCACCTCCTCGCCGATCTCACCATCGGCGGGGATGGTCATGATGACCAACTGGCTGTGCTCACCGGTCCACAGCACCCGCCGGAAATCCGGGCTCTTCTCAGCGACAGTCGCGATCGTGAAATGCTCCATGCCCACCCTCATACCCCGTTCGGCAGCGCGCCACGCCGGGACTCGCAGATGGTGGAATTCCCCACGGTCGGCAGGTTTGGATCCGCGCGGACCGGGGATCGACAACGCTGACCGGCGCACACGGCCGGTCGAGCCAGGTCCCCGCCGGCGTACCGCCGAACGGCTGCGGTGGTGGGAGACGGCCAGAGCGCGGCGACGTTCTCGACCACGGTCGAAGCGGCGCCGTGCGCTCTTTTCGACTAGCGGTGCAGCCAGGTGAGCAGGTCGGGCGGGGCCAGCGCCGCCGTTCGCTCCTGGTACCGGGCCTGAGCCTCCGCGTCCAACAGGTTGCGTCCCTGCCCCGAGCCACCCTGGCGGAAGAACGCCCGGCGGTCGCGCAGCACGCCGAGCGTGTCCGGGGCGAGCCGGTCGGCGCGCTCCCGCATCCGACCGAAGGTGGCCGCCTCGACCAGCTCGGGCCAACTCTCGGAAGAGACCGGGATGCCCCACCGGTCGGCGAGTCGGCGCATCTCACCGCCCAGGTCGGCCAGCAGGTCGTCGTAGTGCACCAGGTCGACGTTCGGCTCGTGCCGACGGGCCCAGGCGTCGCTCAGGTGCAGCATCACGCCGGGCAGCGAATCCAGGTCGGCGCGCGGGTCCACGTCCCGGTCGACCCAGCTCGGCAGCCACTGCTCCAGCGGGAGGCGCTCCCGGGGAGGCCCGGTCGGAGCGGGCTGGCCGGTCAGCTCGGCGAGGCGCACCCGGTCCAGGTTGCCGGCCTGGTGGTAGAGGGAGACCGCCATGTCCAGCGGGTGCCGGGCCACCACCACGTAGTGCACCCGGGGGTCGAGCGGCACCCCGTCCAGTGGGGTGTGCGTCTTGATGAACCGCCGGTGCGGCTGCGCGGCCAGCCTCTCGTACACCGCGTCCCGCGGCTCGGCCAACCAGTCCAGCCATGGCGACAACACGGTCAGCGCCGCCGGCAACTCCGCAGTGCCCAGCACCAGGAGAGCAGAGATCATCTGCATCCAGGTCGTGCCGCTCTTGGACCGGGTGCTGATCACGATGTCGCCGTCGCGGAACGGGAAACCGGTCCACCGGGCGCTGTCCTCGTCGTCGGATCGGTAACGGTGAGAGGGCGTAAGCATCGGAGGAGCGTAGTCGTCGAGCCGACAACCGAGCAGCCGAATTCCGACTCGACGAGCTGTGACGTATGCGCATGCCTGGCTAGATTGAATTATGGTGCCCGCCCACGGGGGCCGGGCGGCGGAACCGGTCTACCGCCCCATCCTCGCCAGCCGACGAGGCGAGCTGGAGGCCTTGAGCCACCTCGACCCCGCGGCCGCCGCACTGGTCGCCCCGATCCTGGAGATCGGCACGGTCGAACGAACCCTGATGGACGTTGTTCGGCGGCTGCCCCCCGGGCTGGTGCCGGCCATCGACGTCAGCGCACTGCCCGACACCCCCGAGGCCGAGCTGCGCCGTTGGGACGTACCCCTGGTGCCGGTGATCGGGCTCGCGGAGAGCGACCGTCGGCTGGTCGCGCACGGCGCGGCGGCGCGCGCGTACGACAGGCGGGCGCTGGTCCGACTGCGGGCCGGCCAGGACCGAGCCGGGCCGGACGCGAGCACCACCGCCGTGGAACGGATCTGGCGGTTGACGGCCCTCACCCCCGAGGAGTGCGACCTGCTGGTGGACGCGGGGGACGTGTGCTGCCCGGCGGACGTGCGGGCAGCCGAGCCCCGGGTACGCCGCCTGCTGGACTGGGCGCGCCGGCACGCCTGGCGGTCGGTGACGGTGGCGGCGGGCGGGATGCCGCCGACGCTGTCCCGGTTGCCCACCGACGAGCCGATCCAGCTGGACCGCTGGGACTGGCAGCTCTGGCAACGGCTGGCCGACGCCGGGGTCGACTACGGCGACTACGGCGTCCGCCCGGCCATGCCGGGCACCGGTGACCCCAGCGACAAGTTGCCCACCGTCCTGTACACCGACGACGGCAGCTGGTGGGTCTACCGCTGGGCACGGCGGGGCGGCAGGGGCGACGACCGGTTCGCCGACCTGTGCCGCACGCTGGTGTCGGCGCCGCACTGGCCGAGCACCGGCGCCGCCTTCTCCTGGGGCGACCACGAGCTGCTGCGCCGGGCCCGGAGAGGCGCCGGCGCCGGCTCGGCCGCCAACTGGGCGGCGTGGAGCACCTCGCACCACCTGGCGCACGTGCTGACCACGCTGATGCGGCCGGGCGGTGACACCGACCCCGAGTGGCGGCCCAGGTCGGACACACCGAAACGGGGACGGTCGACCCGCCGGGCGGGCTGAACCCTCGCTTACTGCTGCTCGGTGAAGCCGAACTGGATGATGCCCTCGTCATCGACGGTGGCGTCCACCGACGCGTCACCGAGCAACTCGGCGGCGTCCTCGTCCAGGAAGATCCGGGCACCCTGGTTGTCGACCACGCGGTCGCCCTGCACCGGCTCGGGCACCAGCTCCACGGTCAGCGAGCCGGCCTCGGCGTCGGCGGCGATGCGCACTCCGCCGTCCTCGGCGACGTCCTGCTGGTTGGCGAGGTCGCGGATGACGAGCACGGCGTTATCGGTCATGGTGAGCATTGGCGGAACTCCTCGTGGATTCTCGGCTCGCGGTCGGATACTGCGCAGACCGGACAGTCGGCCCGCGTACGAGCACACGTGGGAGGCGACAGGAGGGGCGAATGGTCATCGCCGTCGCATCGAATCGGGGCAGCTGAGCGCCCCGTCAACTCCACCGTGCCCGCTGACGGGCGATCCGTCAAATAGAGCCAGGTCAGTCGAGAGCGGCGGCCGGGGCCAGCCAGGCGCGAATCTCGTTGACCGCCGCGCGGCCGGCCCGGTTGGCTCCGATCGTGCTGGCCGAGGGGCCGTACCCGACCAGGTGAATCCGCTCGTCGGCGACCACTCGGGTGCCGTCCATCGTGATACCGCCGCCCGGCGCGCGCAGGCCCAGCGGGGCGAGATGGTCGATGGCGGCGCGGAAACCGGTGCACCAGAGGATCACGTCCGCCGGCACGAACCGCCCGTCCGCCCAGACCACCCCGTCGGGTGTGATCCGGTCGAACATGGGTAGCCGGTCCAGGACGCCACGCTCGCGCAGTCGGCGCACCTCCGGGGTGACCGGCAGCCCGGTCACGCCCACCACGCTGCCCGGTGGGCGGCCGGCCCGTACCGCCTCGTCCACCCGGGCGACCGCGGCGCGGCCCAGCTCCGGACCGAACTCCCGGTCCTTGAACTCCGGCGGCCGGCGGGTGACCCAGGTGGTGGCCGCCGCGACGGTGGAAACCTCACCGAGCAGTTGCACGCCCGAGGTGCCGCCACCGACAACCACCACCCGGAGGCCGGCGAACTCGGCCGGACCCCGGTAGTCGGCGGTGTGCAGCTGCCGGCCCCGAAACGACGACCGGCCCGGGTAGTGGGGCCAGAACGGCCGGGTCCAGGTGCCGGTCGCGTTGATCAGGGCGCGGGCGGTCCACCGATCGTGGTCGGTGGAAACGTCCAGCCGGCCGTCCGGGCGGGAGTGCACCGCGCGGACCCGCACCGGCCGCCGCACCGGCAGGTCGAATGCCCTCTCGTACGCGGCAAAGTAGGCGCTCACCTGCTCGGCCGCCGGGCGCTGCGGTTCGGCGGGCGGGAGAGGCAGCCCGGGCAGGTCGTGGAAGCCGTGCACCCGGTCGAAGACCAGCGTCGGCCAGCGGTGCTGCCAGGCCCCGCCGGGCCCGTTGTCGCCGTCGAGGATGACGAAGCCGCTGTCGGGGAGGAACCCGGTGCGGCGCAGGTGGTAGCCGGCGCTCAGGCCGGCCTGACCGGCGCCGATCACCACGACGTCCGCAGAGTGGGTGTCCACGTGGGGTGCAACGCCGCGGCGGTCACCGCTGTGCCCGCCGCAGGCCGTCGCGCCGATCACAGACGGCCATTCCGGCTACGACCACCTGGACTGTGCTTACGCTGAGCATATGAGCGACTTCCGTCGGTACGCGGCTGAGTTCCTCGGCACCCTGCTGCTGGTCTTCTTCGGAGTGGGTAGCGCCATCGCCGCGCGGGTTCAGGGCGGCGTGGTGGTGGTGGCGCTGGCCTTCGGGTTCGTGATGCTCGCCCTGGTCTACACGATCGGCCCGCTCTCCGGCAGCCACGTCAACCCTGCGGTGACGCTTGGTGTGCTGCTCTCCGGGAAGATCTCGGTGATCGGTGCGGTGGCGTACTGGATCGCGCAGTTCGTCGGCGCGACCGTGGCCGCCTTCGTGCTCTGGGCGCTGACCCGCTGGGGTGACCTCGCGGACCAGACCGGGTCACTGGGCACGAACGGTTACGGCGCGCACATCAACCGGGGTGGCGCAGCCGTGCTGGAGGTCGTCCTGACCTTCCTCTTCGTGCTGGTCGTCCTGGTGGTGACCAGCCGGAGCGAGAATCCGGGCACCGCCGGGGTGGCCATCGGCTTGGCCCTCGCCGCGACCCAACTGGTGGGCGTGACGCTGACCGGCGCTGCGGTCAACCCAGCCCGCGCGTTCGGCCCGGCAGTATTCGAGGGCGGTGTGGCCCTGCGGCAGCTCTGGGTGTTCATCGTCTTCCCGCTGCTCGGCGGGGCGCTCGCCGCACTGGTCGCACCATCGATCATGGGGGCGCAGCGGCACTACTGGGGCGGGCACGACAAGTCCGTCGGCCGGCCGTCGTAGCACCGGCGGCAATAACCTTCGCCTGAGCCCCTTCTCCGGCGAATATCTTCGTGGCAGCATCAGCGCATGCATCGTCGTCACTTTCCCCGGGCCCTCGCGCTGCTCGCGCTGGTCGCCACCGCGGCCACCGCCGGCGCGCCCGGTGCCACGGCCGAGTCGCCCACCCCCGCGACGACCCGACTGCACGACACCATCGACACGATCCTCGCCGACACCCGGCTTGCTGGCGCGCAGGCGTCGGTGGTCGTGGTCGACACCAGCACGGGACAGACGCTCTACGACCGCAACGGTGACCGCCGGCTGATCCCCGCCTCCAACACCAAGCTGCTGACCTCGACGTCGGCCCTTGAGCTGCTGGGCCCGGGGCACCGCTTCAGCACCGACGTACGGGCCACCGGCAAGCGCCGCGCGGGCCTGCTCTCCGGCAACCTCTACCTCCGCGGCGGGGGTGACCCGACGATGCTCGCCGCCGACTACGACGCGCTCGCCGCCCAGGTCGCCGCCGACGGCGTACGAGTGGTAGCCGGCAACCTGGTCGCCGATGACACCCGCTACGACCGCACCCGGCTCGGCCCCGACTGGACCTGGGACGACGAGCCCTACTACTACGCCGCGCAGGTCTCCGCGCTGACCGTCGCGCCGGACACCGACTACGACGCGGGCACCGTGATCGTGCACGCCGCCCCGGCCAACCGGGCCGGCGCCCCACCGGTGGTCAGCACCACCCCACCCACCGGTTACGTCCGCATCGACAACCGTGCCGAGACGGTCACCGAGGGCGAGACCTCGATCTCGATCGAGCGCGAACACGGCGGCAACACCGTCGTGGTGACCGGCCAGATCGCCGTCGGCGACGAGCCCGCCAGCGACTGGGTGACCGTCTGGGAGCCCACCGGCTACGCGGCCGACGTGTTCCGGGCGGCGCTGCACCGGCACGGCGTCCGGGTGCTCGGCCGGACCATGCTCGGTCAGCCCACCCCTGAGACGGCCCAGCCGGTGGCGCGGCACGAGTCCATGAGCCTGGGCGAGTTGATGACGCCGTTCCTCAAACTCTCCAACAACGGGCACGCCGAGGTGTTGACCAAGGAGATCGGCCGGGTGCTCTCCGGCTCGGGCACCTGGACGGCCGGACTGACCGCGATCAGCGAGTACGTCGCCGACACCGGAATGGACACCGGCAAGCTGCGCCAGCGCGACGGCTCAGGGCTGTCCCGGCGCAATCTGGTCCCGGCGGCGGAGTTCGTCGACCTGCTGAGCGCCGTCCGCGCCGAACCGTGGTTCGCCACCTGGTACGCGGCGTTGCCGATCGCCGGGCAACCCGAGCGGTTCGTCGGCGGCACCCTGCGCAGCCGGATGGCCGGCACTGCGGCGGCGGGCAACGTGCACGCCAAGACCGGCAGTCTGACCGGGGTTTCCGGGCTCTCCGGCTACGTCACCAGCGCGGACGGCCGACTGCTGGCGTTCTCGATCCTGCTGAACAACTATCTGACGGCGTCGGTCAAGTCGTTGGAGGACCAGATCGCCGTGGCGCTCGCCGGATACCGCGAGGGCGGTGCGGCCACGGCACGGGTGGCACCGCCAGCGGTGCCCGAGACGCCCCGGACCCCGGAGGGCGTCGAGTGCTCCTGGGTCAAGCCGATCACCTGCTGAGCATCGGCCGGGGAGGCGTTGGTGCGCCTCCCCGGCCGGGCGCGCTCAGGCCGGACGGTCCGGTGGGGGGACCACCGCCGTCGGGTCGCCGCGCTCGATGAGCGCGGCGATCTCGGCGGCCCGCAGCCCGCGCAGTGTCAGCACCCGGGTGCCCCAGCGGTGCAGGCGGCACGGGTGCGGGCTGGCATCGTTGCGGCAGATCACGCCCCCGGACCACCGCCGGGGGGCGTGCACCACCACCGCCCGCACCGCGAACTGGGTGTCCTCGCCCGTCACGTACGGCGGCAGCGGGATGTCGCGGAGCACCTCCCCGGACGCTTCACCGGCGCTGGACGAAGCGGCGCGACGGACGCGGTGGACGGCACTGCTGGTCATTTCCGCTACCTCCACACTGGACGGTCGGATGGGGACAGCAGAAAGTTACGACGTCCTCGACCGTACGCGACGGACAAACTGTCCCGCTGTGCGAACGCGCAGCGATCGGGCGGTCAGCGCACCGCCACGGCCTGGAGGCCGACGTTGCCGCAGTGCGGGGTGAAGACCTTCACGACGGTCCAGTTCAGCAGCAGTCGGGCACCCTTCGGCAGCTTGAACCGGATGGTGAACTGAGCGCTCTGACTGGTGTACGGGTCCTCCAGCAGCGCGGTGCTGGCGGGCCCGCCGGTCGACAGCCGCGCCTCCAGCCGCCCCCGGGCCATCCAGATGCCGCCGTAGAGCTGGACCGTGCGCAGCTCACCGCTGCCGGCGACGGCGAGGGTGAACCCGTTGCCGGCACCGCAGGTGTAGACGCCGTTCGAGCTGCCGCTCACCGACCGCTCCGACGAGCCGTCGGACCAGCGGACGTACTCCTGGTTGCCGTCCCAGCCGACCCGGGCGCCGGAGCCGCCCCCGTCGACGATCTCGCCGGAACCGGAGCGCTTACGGACCGTCGAGTTGCCGCCGCGCTCCCCCCAGTGCATCCAGTCCCGGGTGCCCACGGCGGTCAGGTCGACCTCGGCGGGCATCTCCCCCCGGCTCATCGACAACACCGGCGACTCGGGCGACGCCGGTGTCGCCGGCGGTGGAGCGGGCACGCTGGCCGACGGTGTCGGGTCGGGCGAGGGTGGGCGCAGACGTGGACGCAACCCGGGCATCGCCGGCCCCGCCTCGCCGGTGCGCCCACCCGCGGCCGGAGGACCGCTGGGACGGGCGGCCCCGGCGGCCACGCCGCCCGGCCGGCCCGCCTGGTCGTCGCCGGGCTCCGGATCGGACCGGGTGCTGAGGTACGAGATCAACACCACCAGGCAGGCGAGTACGGCGAATCCCTCCACCGCCCAACGCCGCCGCTGCCGGGCACGGGCGACCCGGCGCAGCGCGCGGCTGCTCTGCCCCTCGGTGACGGCGCGCGGGTGGCACCTCGCCGGTCCGTCGGGCGGCTCGTCCCCAGCCCGCGAATCAGCCCGCGTGCGGTCTTCGTCCGCCACCCACCCCTCCAACTCCACCACCCGGCCGCCATCGACCGTCGCGGATCACACCGTCCATTGTGGGCCGTTTCACATTCGCACCGGCGTGGACGCCACGCTAGATCCGGACTGCCGGGTGTGTCCAGCCCGCAACCGGACGGTATCGGACAGCCTGGCCCGCTCGGGCGGGGACGTCGGTGGACCGGGAACGCCTCTCGCGTCAGCCGATCCGGAAGCCGAGCACCTGCGCGATGACCACGGCCTGCTCGATGTCGATGATGGCACCGGCCCGCTCGACGGCCGTCGGGTCGAGAGCGGTCAGATCGCTGCCGCGCAGGTCGGCGCCCCCGAGCCGGACGTTGAGCAGTTGCGCGCCGGAGAGATCGACGCCGGTGACCGTGGAACCGGTCAGATTGGCCCTCGTCAGGTCCGCCTCGCGCATCCGCACCCCGGTCAGCCGGACCCCCCGCAGGTCGGCGCCGGGCAGCGCGACGAAGGACCAGTCACCGCCGTCCACCGCCAACGGACGCAGGTCGCATTCGACGAAGGTGCTGCCGACCAGCTTGCAGCCGGTGAACTCGGCCTCGAAGAAGTTGCACCGCCGGAAGACGCAGCGGGTGAAGGCCGAGTCGACGTGCCGGGAGGCGTTGAACTGAACGTTGCCGAACGTGCAGCCGGTGAACACCGCTCCCCGGCTCACCGCCTCGGTCAGGTCCACGTCGAAGAACTCGCAGCCCACGAAGTGCCGGTCGGTCAGCTCCTCGCCGTACCAGTCCTCGTTGCGAAAGGTCACGTCCTCGGTCAACTCCGGCATCCGGCCAGGCTAGCGCCGGCCACCGACGGCCGGTCCGTGACGGCCCCCTTCCGAGATCGGCGTGCCGCCGAGTAGGTTCGGCGACGTGAGTGTGGCTCGGAGCAACGACCCGGATCAGATCGGTTTCGACCCGGCGCGACTGGCGCGGATCGACGAGCACTTCGGCCGGTACGTCGACGACGGCCGGCTGGCCGGCTGGCAGGTGGTGGTCACCCGTCGCGGCGAGGTGGCGCACTCCTCGACGTATGGGCTGCGGGACCGGGAGTCGGGCGCCCCGGTCGAGGCCGACACGCTCTGGCGGATCTACTCGATGACCAAGCCGGTCACCTCGGTCGCGGCGATGATGCTGTGGGAGGAGGGCCGGTTCGAGCTGACCGACGAGATCAGCCGCTGGCTGCCGGAGTTCGCCGACCTGCGGGTCTACTCCAAGGGGTCGACGCTCAAGCCGTACACAGTGCCGGCGATCGAGCCGATCCGGGTCTGGCACCTGCTCACCCACACCGCCGGCCTGACGTACGGCTTCATGCAGACCTCGGTGGTCGACGGGCTCTACCGGGCCGCCGGCTACGACCTGCACCCACCGGCGGACGTCGACCTGGCCAGCGCCTGCGCGGCCTTCGGCGAGCTGCCGCTGCTGTTCCAGCCCGGCACCGCCTGGGGCTACTCCGTCGCCACCGACGTGCTCGGCCGGCTCGTCGAGGTGGTCTCGGGGCAGAGCCTCGACGCGTTCTTCGCCGACCGGATCTTCGGCCCGCTCGGCATGACCGACACCCGTTGGTGGGTGGAGGGCGACGAGGCCGAACGGCTGGCCGCGCTCTACGTACCGGAGCCGCGCAGCGGCCGGGCCGTCCGCTACGACAGACTCGGCGCGCTCGCATTCAGCAAGCCCGCCCTGCTCTCCGGTGGCGGAGGCCTGATCTCCAGCGCCGCCGACTACCACCGCTTCACCCAGTTGCTGCTGCGCGGCGGCGAGCTGGACGGGGTCCGCCTGCTCGGGCCGCGCACGGTGCGGTTCATGGCCCGCAACCACCTGCCCGGCGGTCAGGACCTGGGCACCCTGTCCACCGGCGGCTTCGCCGAGACGACCCTGGACGGGATCGGCTTCGGCCTCGGCTTCGCGGTGGTCGACGACCCGATCCCCAGCCGGGTGCCGAGCAGCGTCGGCGAGTACTACTGGGGTGGGGTGGCGAGCACCGCGTTCTGGGTGGACCCGGCCGAGGAGATCACGGCACTCCTGTTCACCCAGCTGATGCCGTCGAGCACATACCCGCTGCGCTCCCAGCTACGCCAACTCGTCTACGCCGCCCTGGTCGACTGACGGGATCGTCGTTCCACCGGCGGGCGGCTGGCCCAGTCCCTAGCCTGGGCTGGTGAGCACCATCGTCGTGTTTGGCGCGGGCGGCACCGCCGGGTCGCGGATCACCGCCGAGGCGGTCGACCGGGGGCACCGGGTGATCGCCGCCGTCCGCCGCCCGGAGGCCACCTCGTACCTGCCGGCCGGGGTGCGGACGGTCACCGGCGACGCGACCAGCGAGAAGAGCGTCCGGGAGCTGGCGCCGGACGCGGACGCGCTGGTCGTGGCGATCGGCGGCGGCGGGCGCGAGCTGTGGCGGGACGCGGCGGAGAACCTGGTGACCACGCTGCGCGGGAATCCGGCGGCGCCGCGGATCATCCACCTGGGCGGCGGGTCGACCCTGCTCACCCCGCGTGGCACCCGCATCCTGGACGAACCGGACTTCCCGGAACAGTATCGGGACTCGGCGCTGGGCCAGGCTGACGCCCTGGACTACTACCGCACCGCCGCCGATGGGGTGAGCTGGACCTACGTGTCGCCGCCTCCGCTGGAGTTCCACCCCGGCGAGCGCACCGGGCACTACCGCACCGGCACCGACCAGCCGGTCACCGACGACCAGGGCCGTTCGGTGTTGACGTACGAGGACCTGGCGGTGGCGATCGTCGACGAGATCGAGCAGCCGCGGCACCAGAACGCGCGGTTCACCGCCGCGTACTGAGCACCCTTCCGCGGCGCTGTCGAGCTGCCCCATTTCTGGCACACCCGGGACCGTCCCGGCCATCCCGACGCTGTCGAGCTGCCCTGGATGTGGGGCAGCCTGGCAGCGCACCTACCGCACCTCATGCAGAGATCGGTCGCGAGCACGCCGGCCGCGCCCCATATCTGGGGCAGCTCGACAGCAAGCCAATCGCTCCCCAGGGGCCACGCGCCAACCGTCAGTCGGCGAGCCGGGCGGGAAAGCCTCCGGTGGCGATCGGGCCCCAGGCGTCGATCGTGACCCGGATCAGCGACTTGCCCTGGCGCACCATCGCCGCCCGGTAGTCGTCCCAGTCCGGGTGCTCGCCGGAGATGCTGCGGAAATACTCGACCAGCGGCTCCACCGACTCGGGCAGGTCGAGCACCTCGGCGGTGCCGTCGATCTGCACCCAGGGGCCGTTCCAGTCGTCGCTGAGCACGCACGCCGAGACGCGGGGGTCGCGGCGGATGTTGGTCACCTTGGCCCGCTCGGGGTAGGTGGAGACGACCAGCCGGCCCTGCCCGTCGATGCCGGCGGAGACCGGGGAGGACTGCGGGCGACCGTCGGCCCGGGTGGTCATCAGCAGGACGCGGTGTCGCGGCCGGAGGAAGTCGAGCAGGCTGTCCCGGTCGACCCGGGTGTTCCGTGCGATGCTGCGCGCCATCACTCGTTCCTACCAGGTTGATGGCGAAGCGGCGGCGGCGGGTCAGCGGGGCCGGGCCTCCGAGCGGTGCACCGCCTGGGTGGGCACCCGGGGGCGGGCGGGCGGGCGCCAGGCCCGGCCGTTGGCGTAGATCACCCGAAAGCCGAGGTACGAAGCGAGCGGCGCCCAGTGGGCCGAGCCCATCCGCAGCTCGGCGGCATTGTGCCGCTGGCCGTTGGCGAGCACGTCGAGGAGGACGGTTTCGAAGGCCGCCGATTCGACCCAGTCGACTTCTCGGGTGAAACCGCAGATCAGAGCGGCTCCGGTGACCTCCAGGAACTCGCGCAGCACCGCGTCCGAGGCCCGCAGCACCGAGCAGCTGCCGAAATAGAGTCGGCGTCCCTCGCAGCGGCCGGCCATCAGCTCGGCCACCTCGCTCAACTCCACGGATTGCCAGTCGGTGAGGCAGAGACGGCTCGGCTCGCCGTGCATGGCGAAGAAGCCGACCCGGTGGTCGGCGTACTGCTTGAGCAGCCAGCGGTCCAGGAAGTAGAACAACTCGTCGCGGGTGGCCGCGTCCTTGTGGATGAATCGGATCTTGCCCAGCCGCTCCAGCAGCTCGAGGGTGGGCAGCACGGAACCCCGCTCGTTGAGGTCGCGGTGCCACTGACCCTCGACACAGAAGACGCCACCGCGTGCCACGTGCACCTCCGCCAGTCCGCCGCCCGGGCTGACGTTACCGGCTGCCAGTGGCCGGGGAACATCACCCTCGGTGTCGGCGGTTGCGACGTTCGGTGCGGTTGACCGCAGAAGAGCGGATCTGCGGTAAATGGCTGTTTCGCAAATCAGTCGAATTCCCAGGCAATACCCAGGGATCGCGGATTGTGAGGACGATTCTCGTTAATCCCCTCCAACCGCACGGATCAGTGCCAGGGTGGAAATCGCGGGACTTCTCGGTCGATGTCCCGGAGCCACCCCATTCGCTCTCCTATCGGGAGGACTTCTGTGCGCGTAAACACCTTGAAGCGTGCTGCCGTCGCATTCGCCCTGGCGCTGCCCGGGGCAGCGATCGCCACGTTGGTCGCCGCACCAGCGGCGCACGCGGACGGCTGCTACACCTGGAACCGCAACCTGACCCAGGGCCGCTCGGGCGACGACGTCCGCCAGTTGCAGATCCGGGTCGCGGGTTGGGCCGGCAACCGGGACATCGTGGAGAACGACGGCCGCTACGGCCCGAAGACCGCCGCCGCGGTCAAGCGGTTCCAACAGGCGTACGGGCTGCGCGCCGACGGTATCGCCGGCCCGCAGACCTACGCCAAGCTGTACCAACTCCAGGACAACGACTGCACGCCCGCGCACTTCAGCTACAACGAACTGGACAACGGGTGCGGCGGGAGTGGGTGGAGCGGCGGCCCGGTGTCGGCGGCCCAGACCAAGCAGAACGCGCTGCGCACCATGTGGAAGCTGGAGGCGCTGCGCAAGAGCCTCGGCGACAAACCGCTCAACGTGTCCAGCGGGTTCCGCAGCCGCGCCTGCAACAACCAGGTCGGCGGCGCATCCGACAGCCAGCACCTGTACGGCAACGCGGCCGACGTCACCTCGCGGACGTCGTCGCTGTGCCAGGTCGCCCGCAGCGCCCGTAACAACGGCTTCAGCGGGATCTACGGGCCCGGCTACCCCGACCACGACGATCACGTGCACGTCGACTCGCGACGGGAGAACAACAGCGACCGCAGCTCGAACACGACGAGCTGGTCCGCGCCGGACTGCGGGATCGGGGCCGGCAGCGACTGAGTTGGTCGGTCAGAGCGACGTCGGCCCGACGCGGAGGGGGAATCTTCGCGTCGGGCCGACGTTGTGTCGCCCCGGGTCGGGTGGGCGGAGGGGTAGCGCGCTCAGCTCGCCCGGGGCCAGCGCGGCGCGGTGACGGGGGGAGTCACCGGCCGGCCAGCAGCGGTGGGCCGTACCCCCGATGGGGCGACCCGCGCGGCCGGGTGCCGTGACGGCCCGGTCGCCGTGAACGGAAAGGGCACGTGGACGAACGGGTTGCCGTGCCGGATCAACGCCTCGATCTGCCGCTCGTTGAGCCCGTGTGTCTCCAACACCCGGCGCCCCCAGCGGTGCAGGCGGCACGGGTAGGAGGCACCGTCGTTGCGGCACAGCGGCCCGGTGGGCCACTCCTCGGCGGTGTGCACGACCACCGCCCGGACCGCGAGCCGAACATCTTCCGGGGTCAGAGGTGTCGGCATTGGCACCTCACCCAGTACCTGATCGATGGGATCCGTCGACTGCTCACCAACTCGCACGGCAGGCCTCCCGCAGCTCGGCAGCGGTACGGCGGACCTACCGCACCGACATCCTCGGCCATTGGTACGGCCGACACCGGACGAAAGTTCAATTCCGGTACGCGGTAAGCAAATCCTCCGGAGACAGCACGCGTACCCCGTCGACGACACTGCCGCTGCGCGACACGGCAAGGACGGGAACCGATTCGTCGGCGCCGGGCAACTGGGACCGGTGCAGGAGCAGTCGGCCCAGGTCATGAGCATCGAAGGGCCGGTTCTCCTGCCACTTGATCGACCCGACGAAGCTGATGCGTCGAGCAACGGGCTCACGGTCGGCGCCAACTATGTCGATCTCCGGGTCGTTGGTCCGCGTCCAGAAGCCGCCGATCACCGCCGCTTCCGCAGGCAGATGGTCTCCGGGAAGCCGGCGCAGCGCCTCCCGGACGACAGGTTCGATGACCCGGCCCCGCCAGGACGCCCACGACGTGACGACCCGGTCCAGGGTCAGGTCGCCTCGACCTCGCTCAATCTCGGGAAGGTGGGGTCCGAGGAACGACAGCCAGAACCGCAGGTACGGATCGGCCACCACGTAGCGAGTTTCCCGCGACGGCTTGACCGACAGCGGAAGGATGGCCTCCACCGTCCGCTTCTGCGTCAGCAGGCGCAGGGCGCGACTCAGCGATGCCTGTGGAAGATCCCCCGCAGCACGGGAGATCAGCGAGAAGGTCCGCTCACCTGAGCCGATCGCTCGGAGCACCAGCCCCGCCTGGGACTGAGGCGGGAACTCGGCCGCCAAGGCACGCTCGCCGCTGACCAGCAGGGCCGAGGTCGGATCCCGTACCGCGTCGATCAGATACTCGTGTACCGATGCACCAGTTGGCCACTCGTCGAGGATCAATGGCAGGCCGCCGGACACCAGGTAGGCGTCGAACGCGTCGGCGGCAGACAGGTCGAGCATGTCGCGGACGTCGGCGGGGCTCAACGGCGGGATGACCATCTCCGTGGCCCGCTGGTGGAACGGCCGGCCGTAGTCGTTCAGGGACTCCATCATCGCCAGGTCCGATCCGACACAGATCAGCAGGACCGGGCGTCGGGACAGCTCACGATCGAAGATCTTCTGCAGCGTTCCCTCGAAGCCCGGGTCGCTCGCGATGAGGTACGGCATTTCGTCAAGGACGACGACACTCGGCCGGTCGGTCGGCAGCGCGGCGACGAGCAGAGTGAGGGCCGCGTCCCAGGTTCGTGGTTGTTGTTCAAGCAGAAGCTGCGCCCCCGGCAGCGTGGACCCGGCCGCCGCCTCCACGAAGAGGGCGAGGTCGGCAGCGACGGCCGGCTGCGCAGAGGCCGTGAAGAAGAGGTGCGGAACCTCCGCCCGCTCGACGAACTCCTCCACGAGTCGCGACTTGCCGACACGTCGGCGACCGCGCATGAGCAGGGCACGACCAGGCCGACCAGCCCGTCCACCGCGTTCGACCCTGGAGAGCATGCCGTTCAGCAGCGACAGCTCACGATCTCGCCCCACGAAGCCGTCCATGCCACCACCCCTGATAGTTCCATTTTTGGAACACTCAGCGGTGAGTGTATCAATGATTATTGCCAAGGATGAGGCTGTCGGCGGACCGCGCTCCGCTCAGACGAGGCCGGCGTCGTGCACGAGCAGGGCCACCTGGACCCTGTTGTTGAGATCGAGCCGGGTCAGCAGCCGAGAGACGTACGCCTTCACCGTCGCCACGCTCATGAACAGCTGCCCCGCGATCTCCGCGTTGGTGTGGCCCCGCCCCAGGGCGACCGCCACCTGCCGCTCCCGCTCACTGAGCCCGGTGAGCAGCCGCAGCGCCCGCTCCCGGCGCGGATCGGGACCGACCGGGCCGGGGGTGGCGGCAGTCACGTGGGCGATCAGCTTCCGGGTCACCGTCGGGGAGAGCGTCGCCTCCCCAGCCGCCACCCGGCGCACGGCGTGCACGATCTCCGCCGGCGGGGTGTCCTTGAGCAGGAAGCCAGCCGCCCCGGCGCGTAGCGCCCGCAGCACCTGTTCGTCGGCGTCGAAGGTGGTCAGCACCAGCACCTCCGGCGGTCGCGGCTGGGCACGCAGCGCCTCCGTGGCGGTCAGCCCGTCCACCCTCGGCATGCGGATGTCCATCAGCACGACGTCCGGGGCGTACGCGGCGACTGCGGCCGGCACCTCGCCGCCATCGGCCGCCTCGCCGACCACGATCAGGTCCGACAGGCCGCCGAGGATCATCGAGAGCCCCGCCCGCACCAGCGCGTCGTCGTCCACGATCAGCACCCGCACCGGCGGCACGGCCGACTCGGGCCCGGTCACGCCCGAAGGCCCGGCCACCCCAGAAGGCCCGGCCACCCCAGAAGGCCCGGCCACGCCGGAAGACCCGGCTGCCCCAGAAGGCCGCCCGGCTGCCCCGGAAGGCCCGGTCACGCCGGCCACGGCAGCCAGGCGGCCAGCCGGAAGTCGCCGGCGTCGTCCCGGCCGTAGGCGAGCCGGCCGCCGGCCAGCGTGACCCGCTCGCTGATCCCGACCAGGCCGGTGCCGGCACCCGGCAGTGTGCCGCCGGTCGGTGCACCGACGGGCCACCGGTTGCCGATCGCCACGGTCAGCCCGGTGCCCGGCCCGCCTGCCACGTCCACGGTGACCGCCGCGCCGGCCGCGTGCTTGCGGGCGTTGGTCAGCCCCTCCTGCACGATCCGGTACGCGGCCCGGCCCAGCGCCGCCGGCAGCTCCCCCGGGCTGGCGACGCTGTCGCTGACGTTCACCCGCACCCCGGCCGACCGCGACTCGGCGATCAGGGCCGGCAGGTCCGCGAGGGTGGGCTGTGGGGGCTCCGGGGCACCGCCGTCGCTCTCGGCCCGGAGCACCCCGATCACCTCCCGCAGGTCCTGCAGAGCGGCGTGCGCGCTGCCCCGGATCACCCCGGCCGCTCGGGCCACCTCGTCCGGGGGCGCGTCCGGGCGGAACTCCAACGCGCCGGCGTGCAGGCTAAGCAGGGAGATCCGGTGGGCCAGCACGTCGTGCATCTCCCGGGCGATCCGGGTGCGTTCGAGGTGGCGGGCCTGGGTGACACGGAGCTGCTGCTCGGCCTCGGCCCGCTCGGCCCGCTCGCGCAGCGACACGATCAGCTGCCGCCGGGCCCGGACGAACATCCCCCAGGCCAGCACGGCGAAGCTGAGCACGACGCCCCAGGACACGGTGGCCCAGTACGGCATGCTCGGGTCCGGACGTGTCCAACTGAAGACCAGGTTGGTGACGAGACCCGCACCGGTGACCGCGATCGCGATGGCGGTCCGTCGGTGCACCACCACCGTGAAGTAGAAGATCAACAGCGGGATGGCGGCGGCCATCGAGAACAGGGTCAGAGGTGTCGTCGCCACCACCAGCCCAAGTGGCCATCGGCGGCGCAACCAGAGCAGCCCGCAGCAGACCAGCCCGATCAGGGCGTCGGCGCCGGTCATCCAGTCGTGCGGGAGCGGTACGGCCATCGCGGGGTCGGGCGACAGGGCGTCGGCGGTGGCGAACAGCACCCAGACCACGGAGACCAGGAACGCGAGGCTGTCCACGATCCAGTCGCGGGTGGTGCGGCGCGGACGCGCGCGGTCAGGCTCGGCCGGCACCACCAGCTCCCCTGGCAGCAGCCAGGGGTGCTCGGGGACGGCGATGCTGGTCACGAGGCCATGCTAGGCAGCCGACCGGCGCCACGACCAGCTACCAAAGTCGAGACCCAACGGTCGACCAAGGTCGGTGCGGTGCCGACCGGTGGCCGCAGCGGATGGCCGGGCGGCGCGGGCAGGCTCGACGACATGATCACCGTAGAGAACCTCACCAAGCGATACGGGCCACACCCGGCCGTGGACGACGTGTCTTTCCAGTGCGAGCCGGGCACCGTCACCGGCTTCCTCGGCCCCAACGGCGCCGGCAAGTCCACCACCATGCGGATGATCTGCGGGCTCACCGCACCGACCGCCGGACACGCCACCATCGCGGGGCGCTCCTACCGGGAGCTGCCCAACCCGGGGCGGGAGGTCGGGGTCCTGCTGGACGCCTCCGCCCAGCACGCCGGGCGCACCGGCCGCGAGGCGTTGACGCTGTCCGCGTACACCATGGGGTTGGACCGGCGCGAGGTCGCCGCGAAGCTCGACCTGGTCGGGTTGAACGCGGTGGCCGCCAAGCGGCGGGTGAAGGCGTACTCGCTGGGCATGCGCCAGCGGCTCGGTCTGGCGCAGGCGCTGCTCGGCGACCCCCGGGTGCTGATCCTCGACGAGCCGGCGAACGGCCTGGACCCGGAGGGGATCTTCTGGATGCGCGGGCTGCTGCGCGACTTCGCCGACCGGGGCGGCACCGTGCTGCTCTCCTCCCACCTGCTGCGCGAGGTGGAGGCGGTCGCGGACCGGCTGGTGGTGATCGGGGGCGGCCGGATCGTGGCCCAGGGCGACAAGAACGAGCTGCTGGCTGGCGGCGGCACGATGGTCCGGGCCCGCGACGGCGCGGCACTGCGCCGGGCACTGGACACGGCCGGCCTGAACGCCGCAGACAGCGCCGACGGCCTGCTGGTGCAGGCCGACGCCGAGGCGGTCGGCCAGGCCGCCGCCGATGCGGGCGTCGCGCTCGCCGAGTTGCGCCCCGCCGACGGCGGCGGCCTCGAACAGCTCTTCCTCACCCTGACCGCCGGCGAATCCACCAAGGAGGCCGTCCGATGACCACCACCACCGCGCCCGCCGTCGGCGCCGTCGCGCCCCGACAACACACTCCGGTACGCCGCCCGTCGCTGCTTCGACTCACCGTCGTTGAGCTGCGCAAGCTCGTCGACACCCGGGCTGGCCGCTGGCTGCTGATCACCATCGGTCTGGTCGCCGCCGCGATCGTCACCATCCAGTTGATCTACGCGAAGGATGCCGAGCAGACCTTCGTCAACTTCTTCACCCCCTCACTGCTGCCGGTCGGGGTGCTGCTGCCGGTGCTCGGCATCCTGTCGATCACCAGCGAGTGGTCCCAGCGCACCGCCCTCACCACGTACGCGCTGGTGCCCCGCCGGGAGCGGGTGGTGACCGCGAAGCTGATCGCCGTGGTGCTCACCTCGCTCGCCTCGGTGCTGGCCAGCCTGGCTGTCGCCGCCGTCGGCACGCTGGTGGCGTCCGCCAGCGGAGGCGCGGGCACCTGGCAGATCGACGCGTCGCTGATCCTGAACGCGGGAATCCTCCAGGTCACCAGCGTGCTGATGGGTGCCGCCTTCGGTCTGCTGCTGCTCAACCCGCCGTTGGCCATCGTCGGCTACCTGCTGCTGCCCACCCTCTGGGGGGTGCTCGGCGAGTTGGTCCGGCCCCTGAACGGTCCGGCCAGATGGCTGGACACGAGCCGGACCATGGAACCGTTGTTCAGCAGCGACACCATCACCGGCGAGCAGTGGGGGCGGATGGCGGTGTCCCTGCTGGTCTGGATGGTCCTCCCGCTGGCCGTCGGCCTGGTCCGGACGCTCCGTCGCGAGGTGTCCTGACCATGGACGTCGCTGGCAACCGTCCGCGCACCGTGGTCAGCGGTGGCCCTCTGGAACTGGCGGTCATGTGGGGCGGCTTCCCGCTGCTCGGCGCCGGCGCCGGATGGCTCCTCGCGGCGACGACGGGCTGGCTCGCCCGGCTGCCCTGGGTGCCGTTCGGAGACCTGATCGAGTGGCTGGACCGGCTGCCCGAGCCGCAGGCCACCGCCGGCACGGCTGCGGTGGGTGCGCTGGCCGGCCTGGTCATCGCCGGGATCGGCACCGCCGAACGACTGATCGTCACCGTCGAGGCGGCGCAGGTCCAGCTGCGCCGCTCCGACCAGAACCGGACCGTCGCACGGGTCGACACCCGGGTGGTCTTCCTCGCCGACGGGCACCTGGTGCTGCTCGACGGCGACGGCGCGGAACTGGTCCGGGAGTCGACGGACCTACCCGCCGCCCAACTGGCTGCGGCGTTCCGCACCCACGGCTGGGGCTGGGCGGACGACGATCCGCACCGGTCGGCGTACCGGCTGTGGGTGCCCGAGCTGCCCGGCCTGCCCGGCGGGGCGAACGCCCTGCTGCAGGCCCGCGAGCGGGCGGTCCGGAAGGATCGCCGCGACGACGCGCGGGAGCTGCGCCGGGAGTTGGGCCTGCTCGGGGTGGTGCTGCGCGACGAGGAGAAGCGGCAGTACTGGCGGCTGAACGGGCGCGCCGTCACGCCCGGGCAGCAGGAGACGACTTCTGGCGAGCGCGGGCCGGATGGGCGGTAGCGTCTGTCCCAGTAGATCACTGGGAGCGCGCGATGACCGAACAGCAGCCGTACCGGGTGGTGTCCCGACACCCCGGCTTCGAGCTGCGTCGGTACCCCGCCCACCTGGTGGCCGAGATGCAGATCCAGGCGTCGTTCACCCGGGCGCCGATAGAGGCGTTCCGGCCGTTGGCCGCGTACATCGGGGGCGCCAACCGGGCCCGGCACCCGATCGGACCGGCCGCCCCGGCGACGTCGGCGGCCGGTGACTCGGAGAAGATCGGCATGACCGTGCCGGTGGTCCAGGTGGAGGGTGAGCGGCCGGGGGCGTACCTGGTTCAGTTCGTCATGCCGGCCACCTTCACCGCCGCCACCCTGCCCGAGCCGGTGGACGCCCGGGTGCGGATCCGCGAGGTTCCGGCGCAACTGGCAGCGGCGATGCGTTTCTCCGGGCGGTGGACGGAGCAGGCGTTCAGCCAGCGGGCCACCGTGCTCGGCCGATCGGTCACCGCGGCCGGGCTGCAACCCACCGGGGCCATCCGGTACGCGCGCTTCGACCCGCCGTGGAAGCCGTGGTTCCTCCGCCGCAACGAGGTCGTGCTGCCGGTCGTGGAGTGAGCATCCTCCGTCGATCTAGGGAGTATCGTCGCCAGCTGATCTCCAACAACGACGATAGTCCCTAGATCGGCGGACGAGGGCGAGAGGCAGGGACGGGATGGCGCGGTACGTCGCTCTTTTGCGCGGGGTCAACGTCGGCACCACCCGACTCGCTATGGCCGATTTGCGCCGGCTGGTTACCGACCTCGGGCATTTCGACGTCGCGACGTACCTGCAGAGCGGCAACGTGGCCTTCGGCAGCACCGTGCGCGACGCCGAGAAGTTGGCCGCCGGGATCGAGCGGGCGCTCGCCGACGAGCTGGCGTTGACCGTGCCGGTGCTGGTGCGCAGCGGCCGGGAGTTGGCGGCGGTGGCCGGCGGCAACCCGTACGTCGACCGGGAGGACGACCCGAAGAGGCTGCTGGTGGCCTTCCTGCGCACCAGCCCCACGAAAGCGGCCGTGGCCGCGCTGACCGTGCCCGGTAGCGAGAACGTGTCGTTCACGGTGACCGGCCGGGAGGTCTTCCTGCACTACGTCGAGGACGGGTACGGGCGGTCGAGGTTCAACAACATGTACCTGGAGAAGAAGCTCGACGTGGTGGCCACCACGCGGAACTGGAAGTCGGTGCGCGCCCTGGCCGAGATGGCCGCCGGCTGACCAGGTGGGGGCCATCTCGGCCCCCACCGAAGCCGGTCAGAAGTGGTACGCGGTCTCGTACTCCGGCACCAGCACCCGACTACGCGGCGAGATACGACGCACCGCCGCGATCATGTCGTTCAGTCGGGTGCGGTCGGTCTCGGCGACCGACGGCGGGTTCTCCAGCGGCGTCTCGAAGTTGTCGAAGTGCACCGGCACCACGACCTTCGGGTAGTTGAGGCCGGCCAGCAACCGGGGCAGGTAGTCGCCGGTGGTGGTGGCGTTCTGCAGGGCCACCATCGCCACGTCGGGCGCCAGCCCGGTGAGATTCCGCTCGGCGACGTCGCTGGCCCCGGTGAAGTAGACCGACGGCCCACCCTCGACCCGCAGCAGGTAGCCCAGCGTGTCGCCCTCCGGCAGGTCCGCGATGGTCGCCGGCTGCGCGGGCTGGCTCACCCGCACCCCCGGAAAGGCCAGGGAGTACGAGGGGTTGCGGCTGTGCAGCGAGCCGACCACCTCGATGGTGTGGTTGCCGAAGTCCAGCACCTCCCCACCCTTCACCGCGCTGAGCTGCGTCGACGGCACCCCGTAGGCCAACCCCAGGTGGTACGCGGTCAGCGTGCCGAACACCCGCGCGCCGGTGCGCTTGGCGATGTACGGCACGTCCATGAAGTGGTCCCAGTGCGTGTGCGTGACCAGCACCGTCGTGGCCCGGTCGACGCGCGGATCGATCACGTCGGTGCGCACGGTCAACGGGGTGTCCGTCTTGAACGCGCCGGTGAACAGCCCGGTGTCGATCCGGCTGAGGAACGGGTCGACGAGAACGGTCCGCTCCCCGATGTCGACGCGCCAGCCGGCCGCACCCCACCAGCGGAAGCTGACCGCGCCCTTGCGAGGGGTGGTCGGCGTGGGTGCGGCGGCCGGCGGCGCGGCCTGGGCCGGCGTGGCGGTGCCGGCGACGAGGCCACCGGCGGAGACCAGGGCGGTGGTGGCGGCGGCGTCGCGCAGGAAGCGTCGGCGGTCGAGACTGGGCATGCGGATCTACTCCCCGTGGTCGGGCGATTGGTCGACACGAGCCAACCAGTGCCACCGGGCTCCAGTCCAAGATCGAACACCGCTGACTCCGATACGCCGTCGCATATCGGGCCTGCTCAGCGACGGTGCGTCGACGCTCGAACGGGTGAGAAATCAGCCGCCACGCAGCGCCTCGACGGCCGTCCGGGCGGCGTCCCCCATCGCCAGGTCCACGTCGATCCGGCGCGGGGCCAACTGGTCGGCGCGGGCGAAGACGGCGATCGCGTACCGGCCGCCGACGGGATACTCGGCGACCCCGGCCTCCAGGTGCAGCCCGGGCAGGGTGCCGGTCTTACCGAACACCCGGACACCGGGCGGGAAGCCGGCGGCCAGTCGGGTCCAGAAGATCTGCCGGGCCATCCAGGTGCGGACCATCGCGCAGGCCGCCGCCGGCCCAGCCTCGTCCCGCCAGATCAGGGTGAGCAGGCGAGTGATCTCCCGGGCGGTGCTGGACGTGGTGTGCAGAGGGTCGAACACCCGCATCGCACGGACCCGGTCCGCCGACAGCGTCGGGAAGATCCGGGCGAACTCCGCCTCGGTCCGTGCACCCACGTCGGCGAGCATCACCTCGACCAGCTCCCGAGGACCGCCGACGACACGGGTACGGGTCAGCCCCAGCTCGGCGGCGAGCATCGGCAGCAGATCCGGGCCGACCCGGCGCAGCAGGAGGTCGGCGGCGGTGTTGTCGCTGACCGACATGGCGAAGTACGCGAGGTCGCGCAGCGACACCTCGGCGTCGTCGGTGCAGCCGGCCAGGCCCCAACCGCCGAGCCGGTCGTCGGCGGTGACCAGAATCCGCTCGGTCGGGTCCAGCTGACCGGCCTCGACCTGCCGGGCGAACTCCAGCACCAGCAGGATCTTGAAGATCGAGGCGATCACGACCTGCTCGTCGGCCCGGACCCCCACCTCCCGACCACCGTCGGCCGGGCTGTCGAGGGTCAGGTCCACGGCGTCGAGGTCGACGACGTGCAGGCTGGCCGTCACCCCGGCAGCGGCGAAGATGGCCTCGATGCGCTCGTCCACGTCCACGTCCGCACGGTATCCAGCGGCACCGTGCCGGCGCTGGCGTAGGGTCCGGGAGTGGATCTGCTCCGGCACCTGCGACACTTCGTGGTGGTCGCCCAGGAGCTGCACTTCGGGCGGGCGGCGGAGCTGCTCGGGATGGCCCAGCCGCCGCTGAGCCAGTCGATTCAACGGCTGGAACGGGAGTTGACGGTCGAGCTGTTCGACCGGTCCCGCCGCCAGGTACGCCTCACGACCGCCGGTGAGCTGCTGCTCGGCGAGGCGGAGGAGTTGCTCGCCGGCGAGGGTCGGCTCCGCAACCTGATGGGGCAGATCCGCGCGGGTGAGCTCGGCGTACTCCGGGCCGGGGTGCCGCCGGAGACGCCCGCGGTGACGCTGCGCGCACTGCTGGACGGGCTCACCACCCGGGCACCCGGCCTGGACGTGGAGCTCCACGAGCTGACCACCGCCGAGCAGGTACGGATGCTCGCCGAGCGGACCCTGGACGTGGGGCTGGTGCACCACCCGGTGGCGGCGGACGGGCTGCGCTTCGGCGCCACCGTCGACGTACCCCTGGGGGTGCTGCTGCCGCGCACCTCGCCGCTGGCCCGCGGCCGTGAGGTGACGCTCGCGTCGCTGGCCGGTCTGGATCTGGTGGCCGCGCCCCGGGCCACCGCGCCCGACCGGCACGATCACCTGCTGGCGGTGTGCCGACAGCACGGTTGGCGCCCGGCTCGGGTACGCCCGGCCCGCAACCCGGAGTTCCTCTTCGGGCTGGTGCTGGCCGGTGGCGCGGTGGCCGTGGAACCCGCGACGGTGGCGCGACGGGAACCCCGGATCGCCTGGCGGCCGATCGCCGACGCGCCGCTGGCGAAGCGCACCTCGGCGGCCTGGCCGGACCGGTCGGCACACCCGGCGGCGTCAATGTTCGGGCAGCTCGCCGCCGAGGTGCTGGCCGACGCCGAGCCCGTCGCGCCCGCGCCGGCTCAGCCGTCGGTGCCAGCGGAACGGCCCTGGCCGGTGTTGTTCGACACGACCGGGTGACCAGACCCGACGTCATGCTCGTCACCCCGGCCTGGACGGTGAATCGACCTCCCGCCCGGGTATGGATGACAGGCAACGAAGATGACGCGAAGGAGCCGCAATGGCCAACACGATTCCCGACATCAGCCTGAACGACGGCACCACCATTCCGCAGCTCGGCTTCGGGGTGTTCCAGATCGAGCCGAAGGACACCGTCGCGGCCGTGACCACGGCGCTCGAGACGGGCTACCGGCACATCGACACCGCCGAGATGTACGGCAACGAGGCCGAGGTCGGCGAGGCGGTACGCAGGTCCGGCCTGGACCGGGGCGCGGTCTACGTGACGAGCAAGCTGAACAACGGCTTCCACCGCCCGGACGACGCCCGCAAGGCGTTCGACTCGACGCTCGCGGCCCTGAAGATGGACTACATCGACCTCTTCCTGATCCACTGGCCGCTGCCGACCCTGTACGACGGTGACTACGTCTCGACCTGGAAGGTGCTGGAGGAGTTCCAGCGTGACGGCCGCGCCCGCTCGATCGGTGTGTCGAACTTCCAGGTGGCGCACCTGCAACGGCTGGCCGCCGAGGCGAGCGTCGTACCGGCGGTGAACCAGGTCGAGGCGCACCCGTACTTCGGTAACGAGGAGGTCCGCGCCTACGGCCGCGAGCACAACATCCTCACCGAGGCGTGGTCGCCCATCGCGCAGGGCAAGGTGCTGGACGACCCGACGGTGGTCGACATCGCCGAGCAGGTCGACCGGACGCCGGCGCAGGTGGTGCTCCGCTGGCACGTGCAGCGTGGCGACATCATCTTCCCGAAGTCGACCACCCCGAAGCGGATCGAGGAGAACTTCCGGATCTTCGACTTCGAGCTGGACGACACGGCGATGGAGCGGATCACCGAGCTGAACAAGGGCGAGGCAGGCCGGCAGGGCGCGCACCCGGACATCTTCGCCTACGTCCCCCGCTGATCCGGCCCCGCCGCCGGCGGGACATGGTCCGGTGAGGTACGGCCCGTGCGGGTTCAGGCGCCGACGCGCTCGGCGATCCGCCGGAACGCCGCCTGCGTCGGCGAGCCGGGCTCGGGGACGTAGACGATCATCTTCTGGTCGGTCTCCGGCACCAGCAGAACCCGGCACTCGAACTCCAACGGACCCAGGTCGGGGTGCGGCACCCGCTTGACGATCGGACGGCGCTCCTCAACGTCGTGCTCGGCCCAGAGCTGGGCGAACCGGGGCGAGGTGCCGAGCAGCTCGGTGACCAGCTCGCGGATCGCCGGGTCGGCCGGGTAACGGCCGTAGGCGGCCCGCAGGTCCGCCACGGTGCTGCGGACGAACCGCACCGTTTCGGCGTCGCTCCAGTGGCTGCCGGCGGCGGATTGCCGGAAGGTCCAGCGAATCATGTTGCGGTCCGCGTCGGGCACGGCCGCGAGGTTCCCCATGAAGTACGTGGACAGGTGGTTCCAGGCCAGGACCTGGTACGCGGCGTCGACGAGGTACGCCGGAGTCTCGGTCATCGCGTCGAGCAGGTGCCGCAGCCCGGGTGGCACCTCCCGGCTCGGCCCGACGGTCTGCGGCGGGTTCTCCCCAGCGATCCGGAACAGGTACTCGCGCTCGTCCCGGCTCAGCAGCAGCGCCCGGGCCATCGAGGCGAGCACCTGCCGCGAGGGGTGCGGCCCGCGGCCCTGCTCCAGTCGGATGTAGTAGTCGATCGACATTCCGGCGAGTTGGGCCACCTCCTGCCGACGCAGGCCGGGGGTGCGCCGGCGTACCCCGTCGGGGAGGCCGACCTCGGCGGGGCGCAGGCGGGCGCGGCGGCTGCGCAGGAACGCCGCCAGTTCGTCACGCCGCAGGCCGGTGCTCGTCATGCCTCCAGCATGCCCCGGGCGAAGCCCGGGAGGGTGGTACCGCTGGTCCCAGCCTCAGCCGACTCTCCCCGAACGCCACCCACACCGGCAGGCTCGACGGCATGACGAACATGATCGCCCTGATCACCGGGGCCAACAAGGGAATCGGACTGGCCACCGCCCGACAGCTCGGCGGCCTGGGGATGACCGTGCTGATCGGGGCGCGGGACGCCGAGCGGGGCCGGGCAGCGGAACGGGATCTGCGCGACGGCGGCACCGACGCCCGGTTCGTGCCACTGGACGTGGCCGACGCCGAGTCAGTGACGGCCGTCGCGAAGCTGGTCGAGACGGAGTACGGCCGGCTGGACGTACTGGCCAACAACGCCGGCATCGTGCTCGGCGACGGCACGCGGGCGCTGCCCAGCGACACGACCGTGGCGACGCTGCGCCGGGTGTACGAGACGAACGTCTTCGGGGTGGTGGCGGTGACCAATGCGCTGCTGCCGCTGCTGCGCAGGGCACCGGCGGCCCGGATCGTCAACGTCTCCAGCGAGGTCGGCTCGATCGCGGTGATGACCGACCCGGGTGGCGCGCTGTTCGCGCTGACCTCCGTGCCGTACCCGTCGTCGAAGGCGGCGCTGAACATGGTCACCGCCATGTACGCCAAGGAGCTGCGGGACACTCCGATCAAGGTGAACGCGGCGAACCCGGGTTACTGTGCCACCGACCTCAACGGAAACAGCGGCTTCCGCACGCCCGAGCAGGGCGCCGAGGTCAGCGTGCACCTGGCGACCCTGCCGGCGGACGGCCCGAGCGGGCTGCTGTGGGGCTTTCAGATGGACGCCGGCGGCGGGTACGGCGTGCTGCCCTGGTGAGCGCCTGAGGCGACTGCGCTTCAGCCGCCCCGCCGGTGTCAGCCTTCGACCGGCGGGGCGGCCAGGTCGAGCTGCCAGTCGTTGGCGCGCATCATCTGCCCCGGCGGGTATTCGAAGCCGGTCTCGCCGAGCAGGGTGAAGCCAGCCTTGCGGCAGACCGCGTTCGAGGCGGGGTTGTCGACCGAGGGGTAGGCGTGGGCGTAGCGCCGGTCCCGTCGAGCGCGAACCACGTCGACCGCCGCGCGCACCGCGACCGTGGCCAGCCCCTGCCCCCGGTACGCGGGCAGCACCGCCCAGCCCAACTCGTACACCGGTCGCTCGCGCCACTCGCGGGCCCAGTAGCCGACGCTGCCCGCCCGTGCGCCGTCCGGCAGCACCAGCGTGAACATGCAGCCCTGCCCGCCCTCGGCGAAGTGCACGTAGCGCTCGTGCCGGGCGAGCACCTGCTCGTCGGTCTCCGGACCGCCGGTGTGCTTGCGGGTGTCCGGAGAATTGAGCTGCCGCAGCAGGTCGAGGTCGTCCTCGTGCCACGGTTCGATGCGGACCTGTGCCATCCCACTCCCCTGTTCGTCGGCCTCAGTCAAGCCGACCCCTCCGACATTCCGCACCGCAACGCCGTCCGCTAGATCGGATCTAGCGGACGGCCTGCCGTTCCCTCGCGCCTAACGGGTGGACCGACCAGCTCGGGAGGGGAAAAGATGACACCGCTCAGGATTGCCGTGCTCATCGGCAGCACCCGGGAGGGGCGGGCCGGCGACCGGATCGCCCGCTGGTTCATCGATCAGGCCGCGCGGCACGACGACCTGGCAGTGACGGTCGTTGACCTGACCGAGTACGACTTCCCGACCAGCTATCCCGCCGAGCCGACCGCGTCCATCCGGGCGTTCGTCCGCGAGGTGGGTCGGGCGGAGGCATTCGTCGTGGTCACCCCCGAGTACAACCACAGCTTCCCCGCACCCTTGAAACAAGCCATCGACTACGCGTATGACGAGTGGCAGGCCAAGCCGGTCGGTTTCGTGTCGTACGGCTGCCGCTCCACCGGTCTGCACGCCGTCGACCAGCTGCGCACGGTCTTCACCGCACTGCACGCGATGACGGTGCGCGAGGTCGTCGGGATCGACCTGCTCGCCGGTGAGCCGACACCACAGTGCACCGATGAGTTGAGCCGCGACACAAACGTCCTGCTCGACCAGCTTCGCTGGTGGGGTCTGGCGTTACGCGACGGCCGGGCTGCCCGGCCCTACGCCTCCTGAAAACGTCTGACGAAAGGTAAGGATCATGAGTAGACGCACCACCGGCCTGGCCATCGAGGCCGAGGGTCTCACCCGCACGTTCGGGGAGACCAAGGCGTTGGCCGGGATCGACCTGCAGGTGCCCGCCGGCACTGTCTACGGCGTGCTCGGCCCGAACGGCGCGGGCAAGACCACCGCCGTCCGGGTGCTCGCGACGTTGCTGCGCCCCGACGGCGGCTCGGCGCGGGTCTTCGGGCACGACGTGGTCACCGAGGCCGACAAGGTCCGTTCCAGGGTCAGCCTCACCGGCCAGTACGCCTCGGTCGACGAGGACCTGACCGGTACGGAGAACCTGGTGCTCCTCGCCCGCCTGCTCGGCCTGCGCAAGCCGGCCGCCCGTGAGCGCGCGGCCGCCCTGCTCGCCGCGTTCGGGCTGACCGAGGCGAGCGACCGCCAGGTGAAGAAGTACTCGGGTGGGATGCGCCGCCGTATCGACATCGCCGCCAGCATCCTCAACACCCCCGATCTGCTCTTCCTCGACGAGCCGACGACCGGCCTCGACCCGCGGAGCCGCAACCAGGTGTGGGAGATCATCCGGGCGGTGGTGTCACACGGCACGACGGTGCTGCTGACCACGCAGTACCTCGACGAGGCCGACCAGCTCGCCGGGCGGATCGCGGTCGTCGACCACGGCCGGGTGATCGCGGAGGGCACCCCGGGCGAGCTGAAGTCGTCGATCGGCTCCGGCACGGTCCACCTGCGACTGCGTGATCCCGGGCAGCGACCCGAGGCGGAGAAGGTGCTCCGGGAGGCGCTCGACGTACCGGTGCAGCTCGCCGCCGACCCGGTGGCGTTGACCGCCCGCGTCGGTGAGGCCGGCACCGACCTCGACGCCAGTGCCCAGGCCGCCCGCGCGCTCGGCGAGCTGGCCCGCGCCGGCATCGTCGTCGACAACTTCTCCCTCGGCCAGCCGAGCCTGGACGAGGTCTTCCTCGCCCTGACCGATCACCCCGCCGTGCCGGCCGACGAGCGCGACGACGAGCTGGAGGCAGCCCGATGAGTGACGCCACGACCACCACGACCGAACGGGCGCCGTCCGTCTACATCCCGTCCGCCGAGGCGTTGGCGACCGTGCTCGCGCCCGGTGCTCGACCGCCTCGACCGAGCGCGCTCGGTGCGTCGCTCACCTTCGGCTGGCGGGCCATGCTGAAGATCAAGCATGTGCCGGAGCAGCTCTTCGACGTGACCGCGTTCCCGATCATCATGGTGCTGATGTTCACGTACCTGTTCGGTGGTGCCCTCGCCGGCAGCCCGCGCGAATACCTGCAGTTCTTCCTGCCCGGCATCATGGTGACCAGCGTCGTGATGATCACCATGTACACCGGTGTCGGCCTCAACACCGACATCGAGAAGGGCATCTTCGACCGGTTCCGGACGCTGCCCGTCTGGCGTCCGTCCGCCCTGGTCGGCATGATCTTCGGTGACGTGCTGCGCTATATCCTCGCCGCCCTGGTGATCCTGGGGTTGGGGCTGGTGCTCGGGTTCCGGCCCGCTGGCGGGGTGGTCGGAGCGGCCGTCGGGATCGGGCTGTTGGTGATCTTCTCGTTCGCGTTCTCCTGGGTGTGGACGTTCTTCGGGCTGATCCTGCGCAGCGAGAAGTCGGTGATGGGGGTCAGCATGATGGTGCTGTTCCCGCTGACGTTCCTGAGCAACGTCTTCGTCGAGCCGAGCACCATGCCCGGCTGGCTCCAGGCGTTCGTGAAGGTCAACCCGGTGACGCAGCTGGTGGCCGCGATTCGCGGGGCGATGAGCGGCGAGTCTGACCCGTCGGCCACGATGTGGCTGCTGGTGTGGAGCGCCGGATTCGTGCTCGTCTTCGGCTCGCTGACCATGTACAAGTACAACCGCCGCTGACCCTACCCAGACCCGACCGACGGGCGCCGCCACTGCTGTCGGGGCGCCCGTCGGCGGTCAGACGACCGCCGGCACCTCGGCTCGCGTGACACCGCGCAGGCGGGCGGCGTCCTGGCTGGGAGGTACGCCGAACTGGCGGCGATATTCACGGCTGAACTGCGACGGGCTCTCGTAGCCGACGCGAATGCCCACCCCGGTGACGTCGTTCGGGTGTGTGGCGAGCAGGAGCCGCGCCTCCTGCAACCGGATCTGCTTCTGGAACTGGATCGGGCTCATGGCGGTCACAGCCTGGAAGTTGCGATAGAACGCGGACACGCTCATCCCGGACAGGCGCGCCAGATCCTCCACCCGGAACGGCTGCGCGTAGTGGTCGCGGATCCACCGGACCGCCCGCGCGATGTGACTGAGGCTGCTGTCGGCCAGACCGAGTTGCCGGACGGCGGCACCCTGCTCCCCGGTGAGCAGCAGCCACAGGATCTCCCGTTTGATCAGCGGCGCGAGCACCGTGACGTCCCGGGGCCGGTCCAGCAGCCGCAGCAGTCGGACCACCGCGTCGCCGAGCTCGTCGGGAGCGTCGCTGACCACCATCCCGGACGGCGTCCCGCCGGCCAGCGGCGGGAGATCGCCCGGCGCCGCCTGCAACAGCAACTCCGCGACCGTGGCCGGGTGCAGCACCAGCCCGAACCCCAGAGCCGGCGAGTCGGCACTGGCCTGGGTGAAGCGGCCGGTGACCGGCAGGTCGACCGACGCGACAAGGTACTGGCCGGCCCGGTACTCGTACACGCGGTCGCCCAGCGCCATCTGTTTGGCGCCTTGAGCGATGAGTGCCAGCACCGTGCCCGACATCGACGTGGTTGGTGCTGTCTGCTGCTCGACCTTTGAAATCAGCACCCCGTCGATGGCGGTGCTCATGTCCGGCCGGGCGTGACGGGCCAGCAACGCCCGCAGCTCATCGAGGTCCACGGCCCGATTGAAGCACACAACCGATCCTCGTAACAACGAGAGGATCAGGCAAGGACCAGAGAGCATCTCTCTAACGATTCTGCTGGTGGCGGTGCTTCCATTGGAGTGTCAGTTTCCCCGACAACGCAGCGCCATAGACGATCAGGAGTCTCCAATGATGACCGTCCACCACGGGTTCCAAGCCACCATGACCGCCCAGCCGGGAAAGGCAGACGAGCTGATCGCGCTGTTGCTCGACGCGCCGTCCCTGCCCCACGACGACTGCCTCGTCTTCCTGGTGTCCCGCTCGGCGTCGGACCCCGACGTCGTCCACGTCATCGAAGGCTGGACCAGCGCCGAGGCGCACAGCGCGTTCTTCGCTGGCGAGCAGGCGCAGGCCCTGGTCGCGAAGCTTCAGCCGATGCTGGCTGGCGACTCGGCGTACACCGACGCGGTGCCGGTTGGCGGCAAGGCCACCTTCTGAACCGGCGACCGCACCCATCACCCCGACCCGATTCAGCGAAAGGACCCCCATGAACTCCCCCCGACCGGGCATCGACCCCGAGTTGCTCGTACCCCTGGCCGAACTGCCGCCCATGCCGCCCCTCGGCCCCGAGGTGATCGAACAGCTACGCCACTTCCCACAACCGTCGATCGAGACCCACCTGGAGGGCCGCGCGGTCGAGCGGCGCGAGGTCACCGTTCCCGCCGGTGACGGAACCCCGATCCCGCTGTCCATCCTCAGCCCCACCGATCGTGCCGCCGGTGCGCCCTGCGTCTACTGGATCCACGGCGGCGGGATGATGTGGGGCGACCGCTTCTCGAACATCGACGTCCCCCTGGAATGGCTCGACCGGTTCGGCGCCGTCGTGATCTCCGTGGATTACCGGCTGGCCCCGGAGGCAACCGGTACGACCCTGGTCGACGACTGCTACCAGGGCCTGCTCTGGGTGGCCGAGAACGCCGCGGACCTCGGCATCGACCCCGCCCGCATCGTCGTAGCCGGTGCCAGCGCCGGAGGTGGTCTGGCGGCAGGGGTCACGCTCATGGCTCGCGACCTCGGCACCCCGGCCATCGCCGCCCAGTTGCTGTCGTGCCCCATGCTCGACCACCGCAACGACACCACCTCCAGCCTCCAGTACAGCGGGCTGGACGGCGTGTGGACCCGGGAGATGAACGAGTTCGGCTGGCGCAGCGTCCTCGGCGAGCACACCGGCGAGAGCGTCTCCGCGTACGTCTCACCCGCGCTGGCGGACGACCTGTCCGGCCTGCCGACGACCTACATCGACGCCGGGACCGCCGAGGTCTTCCGCGACGAGGACGTCACCTACGCGACCCGGATCTGGGCCGCCGGCGGCCAGGCGGAGTTGCACCTGTGGGCCGGGGGCTTCCACGGATTCTCGGCGCTGTTCCCGCAGATCCGCGTCTCGGACGCGGCACGACGCACCCAGGCCGACTGGCTCACCCGAGTCCTGGACCCCAGCCCCAAGCCCCAGGACTGAACCCGGACCCACGGCCGGCGGCGATCAGGCGTCGCGCCGGCCGTGGGCTCAGAGCCGCCAGCGCAGCGGCTCGGACGGCAGGTAGCGGCAGGTACTGCCGGTCGACACGGCTTCGCGCAGGTGGCTGGCGAGGGCCGGGTGCCGCTCGTCGAGCTTGCGCAGCGTGTCCCGGATCCGTGCGGTCACCGTCTTGCGGGCCCGCTCAGCCTCGTCGCCCAGACGGCGGCTCCGGCCTGCCAGCCCCGCAGCGGCACGTAGCTCGTCGAGCAGCGCACCTCGCTCGGCATCCAGTGTGGACACCTTCCGGTCGTCGTCGCGTGCGGCGGCCCGGTCGATCTCCTCGTCGAGGCGTGCCAGGTGCCGCCGGTAGCGGGCCTTCGCCTCGTCATCCAGGACCGGATCAGCGCCCATCCGGCGGGCCGCGACCAGCTCCGGGCCGGCGGCCGGGTCGAGCAACTCCACCGCCGGCACGTCGCTGCCCGGCCGGCTCAACAGCAGGTGCAGGTCGTGCAACCCTTTGGCGTCGGGCAGGTGCACGACGGCACCGGCGTAGGCGAGCTGCCAGACCGGCCCGTCGCGGCGGAATTCGTACTCCTGGACCAGCACACCGACCGGCGCGGCCAGGCCCGGCGCGGCAGCCTGGCCCGGCGCGGCGGCGTCGGTGGGCGTCAGGGCGGCCAGCCGGTCGAGCACCTGCGTCATGCCGAGGGCGGTGGCGTCCCGGACGGTGGCGGCGCGCAACGCCGCCGCCGTCGCGGCGTCGCCCTGCTGGTCACGACCGGCCAGGGCGGCGACCAGCCCGGCGCCGGCGATGAGCGCCCAGGGCCGGGAGCCCATCCGGTCGGCGGAGTCGCGGGCCGCCGTGAAACCGGCGATGGCGTCATCCCAACGCTCCTGCGCCACGTCGACGATCGCCAGCCAGTGGTCGACCGGACCGCTGATGTCGCAGCCGAACAGCCCGACCGTCCACTCTCCTCGGTGGGGGGCCAGCGCGGTTCGTGCGTCGTCGCAGCGCTGCGGGTCGCGGGACGCCGCCGCGGCCTGCGCGCGCAGCCGCAGCCAGAGCGGCGACACCGGGCGGGGGTAGCGGATGCCGGCGGCCTCGATGCCGGCGGTCAGCCGGACCGCGGCTTCGTCGTCACCGCGCTCTGCCGCGGTGGTCGCCAGCAGCAGGTCCCGGTAGGGGTAGTCGGTCGGCGCCAGCTCGCCCAGCAGTGCGTGGGCCTCGTCGAACCGGCCCTGCAGCAGCAGGCGTGACCAGCGCACGTGATGGCCCATGAACGCGAACTCGGCGTGGCCCGGGTCGGCAAGGTCGGTGAGGACGATGAAATGCTCATCGGCCTCCGCGAAGTCACCGCGGAACGCCGCGATGATCCCACCGTCCACGGCCGCCGCCATCCGGGGTCGGGCCAGGTTGTCCAGCTGGCCGGCGGTGACGAAGGCGGTGAACTCCTCGGCGAAGCGCGGGTCGCCCAGCTCCAACAGCGCCACCCAGCGCAGCGAGGTGGCCCACAGCTCGGTCTCCCGGTCGCCGGTGCGGCGGGCCACGTCCCGGATCTCAGCGGTCAACGCCGCCCGTGCACCGGCGGTGCCCAACCCCCAGGTGGTGTCGTGGCGGGCCCACAGGCTGAAGGTGAGCGTCTCGTCGTCCCGGCCCCGGCGGGCGATCGTCTCGGTGGCGGTGATCAGGTCGGCGATCAACGTGCCGACCAACGCGGTGTCGTCCGGCTCGCCGATCAGCCGCCGGTACGCCTCCCGCACCAGCTCCGCCGCCTGGTCCGAGCGCCCGATCTCCACCTGCCGGGCGCGGTGGACCGTGAGCGCTACGCGTGCCAGCAGGACCGGGTCGTCGAGCGTGCGGGCCAGCGTGGCGGCCTCGGCAAAGAGCTTCCCGGCCTCCTCCCGGCCGGCGTGGTGGTAGCGCACCTGACCGAACTCGACCAGGGTCCGGACCCGTTGTACCCGGTCTTCGACGACCTCCAGCGCCCTGCCGAAGTGCACTCCCGCCTCGTCGATGGCGAGCCGGGAGAACGCATCCCGCCCTGCGGCGACCAGCAGCTCGGTGACCCGGGCCCGGTCGAGCGCGGGGCCGGCCAGGTAGGCGTGGCGGGCCAGGTCGGCCGGGATCAGCCGGTCGGTGAGGTCCGTCGGCGGGTCGACCGCCCGGACCACCGCCGCGTGCCGGGCCCGCCGATCCTCCTCGGTGAGCCCGTCGTAGAGCGTCTCCCGAACCAGATCGTGCGCGAAGGCAAACCGGCCGCCGCCCCGGGCGACCACCAGCCGGGCGGTGACCGCCCGGTCGAGCAGCCGGTCCACCTGCGCCGGCGGGGCCGCCGAGCTGGCCGCCAGGACCTGACGGTGAAACTGGCGGCCCAGCACGGCGGCGACAGTGAGCGCCTCGACCACTGCCGCCGGCAACTGGGCCAGCCGACGACGCACCGCCTCCCGTACGCCGGGTGGGATCGTCCCGGCCGCACCATCGGCGCGCCACAGCCGTGCGGTCTGCTCGACGAAGAAGGGGTTGCCGCCGGTACGCCCGTGCACCCTGTCGACCAGGTCGGCGTCCGGCTCGCGCCCGGCGGTGCGGGCCATCAGCGCGGCCACCTCGTGCCGGGACAGGCCGGTGAGAGTGATCGTGGTCGCCTTCGTGACCAGCGGCATCAGCAGCGGACGCAGCGGATGGTCGCCTGACTCGACCTCCGCGTCGCGGTAGGTGCCGATCAGCAGCAGTCGTTCGAACCAGGTGTGCTGGGCGGCGAACCCCAGCAGCCGCAGCGAGGCCGGGTCGGCCCAGTGCAGATCGTCCAGGACGACCACGACCGGCCGCTCCTGAGAGACCGCGACCAGCGCGGCGGTCACCGCGTCGTACAGGGCGAACGCGTGGCGGTCGGCGATGCCTCCGCCCGTGTCGAGGCCGGCCCAGGTGGCGGCGAGACCGACCTGCTCGCTGGGGGCGCCGACCTCGCCGAGCAGGGCCGCGAGAGCCGGCTCCGCGGCCTGCCGCGCCACCGCCCAGTCGTCAGCGGAGCGACGCAGACCACGCAGCACCTGCAGCCACGGCCAGTAGCCGGGGGCACTGTCGGAATCCCAGCAGGCGGCGCCGAGCACCAGTGCCCCGCGTTGCCGGGCCTCGCTCGCGGCTGCCGTGACCAGCGTCGTCTTGCCGATGCCCGGCTCACCGGTGACCAGGACGAGACCGCCGTGACTGGTGGCGGATCGGTCCAGCTCAGCGCGCAGCAGACCCGCGGGATGATCCCGCCCGATGATGGCGTCGCCGAGCCCCGCGTCCATGGTTTCCAGACGGTACTGGAACCGTCCGACACAGGTCGGCTGCTTTTCGGGTCGGCTGCGGCTGCCCCCGGGCACCGCTGCCGCTGCCGGTACTGGTGTCTTCCAGGCCCTTTGGAGCTGATGTCGTTAACGATTCACGTCACCGGCAGTCCCCGTAACTCCCTAACCTTCCCTATTGGGGTAGGATAGGGAGTGATGAAGGAAGAAATGTATTCGGTAGAGCAGGTTGCCGACCGGCTCGACCTGCACGTGCGGACGGTGCGCGGCTACATCCGCTCCGGCCGGCTGAGGGCGGTGCGGATCGGCAAGCAGTACCGGATCACCGCCGGCGATCTCGACGCGTTCACCGGGCAGACCCGAGCCGTCACCACGACTGCCGGGCCAGCGGAGGTGTCGAGCATCGTGCAGATCGACGGCGTCGACCGGGCCGCCGCCGACCGGCTCGGCACGCTCATGCTCGCGAGCGCCAACACCGGCCATGACCAGGCCCACCCGCTGCGGGTGCAGACGGTGCACGACGAGGAACGCCGCCGCATGAAGATCATTATTTTGGGCGACCCTGCCGCCACCGCCGAGCTGCTGCATCTGCTCGACGCCGTCCTCAACGCCGACAACGGCCTGCTCAACCGGGAGGTCCGCAATGCCTGACGAGATCCAGGAACGCGCCGGGGTGCAGGTGCTGGTCTGCGACCCGACCGGCCCGACGGTCGCCACCGAGCAGGACGCGCTGGACCTGATCGGCGCGGCGTTCCTCGGCGCCCAGGTGGTCGCCATGCCGGCCAACCGGCTCGACGAGCGTTTCTTCGCACTGGGCACCCGCTTCGCGGGCGACGTGATGCAGAAGTTCGTCAACTACCGGCTGCGGCTGGCGGTCGTCGGCGACATCTCGGCGCAACTCGCGGAGAGTTCCGCGTTGCGCGCCCTGGTGTACGAGTCGAACCAGGCCGGACACGTCTGGTTCGTCCCCGACCTCGACGCGCTCGACGCTCGCCTCCGCGCTGCGTCGTAGCCGCCTCACCGGTCGTGGACGACCGCCATCTCCACCGCGTCCGGTTCCATCCCCCTGGCCTGAGCCTGCCCGGCTGCCCACCGTAGATACGCAAGCCACTCCTCGGTTGACCAGGCGTTTCGGCGGCTGACACCGGCCTCGGCCGGGAGGTGGCTGGCCACGACACGGTCGAGGATCAAGGGCTGCACACCGCCCACGCCTCGTCGGTAGCCGACGAAGTAGAGAACCTTCGTGAACAGGCCCGGCCCCAACCACGGCAGCCGCGCGTGGTTGGGGTCGGACAAGCGGCGGTACGCCGTGCGCAGCGCGTCCTCATCCGACGCCTCTTCCAGCGCGTACGCCAGACGCTTGCCCTCCGGATCGGCGGCGAGCGACCTGGTCGCGCGCCACGGGCCGTACCCGATGGGTCCGTAACCCCAGACCAGCACGGCGGTCAGCAGTTGCCGCGCGCTCGCGGAACCGGCCCGGTACGCGTCGGCGACCGCGAAGACGTCGCGCCGCCAGATTTCGCCGCTCGTCGGAAGGTTGTCGGGCCACGCGTCCGGTGGCAGCCCGGCCCGCCACCGGTCGATGTTCACGATGACCGGGGCCTGCTCCCCCGGTAACACCACACCCTCGGTCGCCTGCATGTCGTCTCCCTCGGATCGCGCCCTCTGTCCGGACGCTACGACCGAGGCACCCGTGCCCACCGCCCGCTGACGCCATATCGCGGTATCGATAGGAACGTGCCAACTCAGGAACGTCCGCCAGCTGCTCGACGCCGGCACACTCACCCTCGTCAACCCCGTTCGATACGACGGCAGTCTCACCGCAGCTCATGACTAGCTGTTGCGGGCCACGAGGTTGACGACACTCGCCCAGGCCGAATCCGGTTGCGTCATGACCGGTGGTTTTGAGTAGTGTTTGCGCCATGTCGAGCCCTGAGGCATCCACGGTGGGGGCTTTCGGTCACGCCGTCAGCCCCCTGAACCGCTGAGTTTTCAGCCCGCTTCCCAGCAGTTCTGCTGCCTGGGACATCTGCGCGCACCCTTGGGGCGCTGGCCGCGGTGACGAGACGTTTCCTCGTTCTCACTCACCTCGGAGTTTTGGATGCCTCTGCCGCTCTATCTGCTTGCCGTGGCGGTCTTCGCCATGGGTACGTCGGAGTTCATGCTCGCCGGCCTGGTGCCGGACATCGCCACAAGTCTCGATGTGTCGGTCGGGGCCGCCGGGCTTTTGACCTCGGCGTTCGCTGTCGGGATGGTCGTCGGCGCGCCGCTGATGGCGGCGCTTGCGCGTCGGTGGCCGGCCCGAACCAGCCTGCTGGGCTTCGTGCTGGTTTTCGCCGTGGCCCACGTCGTGGGCGCCCTCACGACGAGTTTCGCGGTTTTGCTTGCCACCCGGGTGATCGCAGCCCTGGCCAACGCGGGTTTCCTGGCTGTGGCTCTGAGCAGGGCGACCACGCTCGTCGGAACTGATCAGAAAGGGCGCGCGCTGGCGGTGCTGCTCTCGGGTACGACGGCGGCCACCATCGCCGGAGTGCCCTGCGGCGCGGTGCTCGGCACGGTGCTTGGCTGGCGGGCAACCTTCTGGGCGATCGCACTACTCTGCCTTCCCGCTGCCTACGGCGTCGTGAAGAGCATCCCGGCCCGTGCCGGAACGACCCATCAGGGCACTCCGGCTCGCTCGTCGCTTCGGACCGAAATCGCCCAGCTCTGCATGCCCAGGCTGGTCCTGGTCATGCTGCTCGGCGCCCTGGTCAACGCTGCCACCTTCGCCACGTTCACCTTCCTGGCGCCGATCGTGACTGACACCGCCGGCCTGGGCGAGCTGTGGGTCTCGGTCGTGCTGGTGCTCTTTGGTCTCGGGTCCTTTGCCGGCGTCACCCTCGCGGGACGGCTGTCCGATCAGCGTCCCGGCATCGTGATCGCAGTCGGTGGCCCGCTGCTACTGCTTGGCTGGGTGGCGTTGGCGACCCTGGCTGCCCAGCCGGTAGTGCTTCTGCTCCTCGTGTTCGTGCAGGGCATGCTTTCCTTCGCGTTGGGCAGCACCTTGATCGCCAGGGTGCTCTATGAGGCGGCGGGCGCCCCCACCATGGGAGGGTCGTATGCGACCGCAGCGCTCAACATAGGTGCTGCTGGCGGCCCCGCCGTCGCAGCAGCGACCCTCGGGGCCAATGCTGGTGACCTCGGCCCGGTGTGGGTGAGCGGCCTCCTCGTTGCGATCGCACTGCTCATCGCCCTGCCATTCCTGCGAGTCATCGCACCCCACGTCGGCCAGGCGGTCCGATGACCCACGCGAATGCTCGCGGAACCCGGCCCAGATATTGACACCCGCCTATCGTCGCCGACGAGTTCGCCCTAGCATTCGCACCATGCGTGCTCGCCGCGTCGCCGCCACCATCGCCCTCGCCGCGCTGGCGAGCCTGCTCACCGTCAACGCCGCCCGTGCCGATGACGGCCCGGCAATCAGCACCCCCGGCAGCCCGACGGTGGTGGCCAACCAACCACACCAACTCACTCTCAGTTGGGCACCCTCCACCTGGATCGGCGATCCGGCCGCGGAGCAGCCGATCAACTACGAGGTGCAGGTGCCGCTGGGCCCGAACACGTACCGCTGGCTCGGCACCACGCTCGACACCACGATCACGCTGACCGGCCTCGCACCCGGCACGACGTACCGGATAGCGGTTGCCGCCCGCGCGCTCGGCGGCTACTCCGACAGCTCGCCCGTCACCACCGTGCGCACCGCCAGCGGCCGCGCGACGGTCAGCTACCTCAATCTCGACTGGGCCCCGACGAACAACCAGATCCAGCACGTCCTCCGGGTCACCAACACCGGCACCGGATCGCTCGACCTGAGCACGATGCGGGTGCGCTACCACCTGCGCTTCGAGGGCGGCAACACCTCGCTGGTGCCGAACTGCGACTGGGCCGCGCTGGGCTGCGACCGGATCCGGCAAACCGTGCAGTTCTTCATCCCGCCGGGCGGGCCACCCGGGTTGACGACGCCAGCGCCGCCGGGCTACCCGATCCCGGGCACCGCGGCGCCCGGCTGGGTTGAGTTGACCTTTACTGACGGGGTGCTCGAACCTGGCGCGTCGACCGGGCCGATCCAGCTACGACATCACCGGCACAGTTGGAGCGACATCGACGAGCGCGACGACCCGAGCTGGCTCGCCGCCACCGGGCAGTGGACCGAGAACGGGCGGATCACGCTGGACGTCGGCGGGGTCCGCGAGTTCGGCGACACGAACACCTGACCCGCTACTTCGGGAGACCGTCGCACCGCCCTCAGGCGAGCAACCGCCTTATCGCTTCCTCGCGGTGCCGGGCCAACGCTTCCTTATCCGGTCGGTCGTGCAAAGGCGGGAGCGAGAGCCGCTGGCCGTCCAGCTCGGCGTAGTGGTCAAGCCCGCTCGCAACCCGGACCCGATAGGAGCCGTCAATCCAGAGATAGCCCCGATCAAAGAGATTGTGCAAGTCGGCGCGGAGCAGCAGACCGTTCGTGACTCGATTCGTGGCGGGTCCGTTGTATGGCGAAATGTGGGCCGCCTGTAGCACCGCCTCAACGTCGCAGCCGGTGATGGCGCAACACCCGTCGTATGCCGCAAGCAGCCGCTGCCGGAAGTCAGCCTGGCCCTGCCGGGCGGTGACTTCCGCAAGCCGGCGCCGTCGGCCCTCGGGCAGGCCCTCTGGCTCGGGGGCTCGACGGTCGGTCAGGATCTTTGCCAGGTTGTCGGACTCCCCCGGCTGCATCGCTCGCACCCGCTGCACCCCCACCTGCAGCACATCCGACGCGGCGACGACGGTCGCCAACAGAGATCGGGTCAATGGAACGTCCCACCGGATCTCCAACGTCCAGTAGACGCTGCCGTCGTCGACACGCTGGCACGGGTTCGACCAGGCGACGCCAGTGGCGACGACACGCTGGTGGGGTGCCGTGGCGTAGACCCATATCCGGTCGCCAGCCTTGATTTGGTGAAAGCAGGAGGAGAGGTGCCACTCCGCGACGTCGCCCTCGCGGATGCCACGGAAGGTCTCTATGACTCCCAAGTCATCCCCCCATGCCTCGCTCCGCTCGTTGGCCGGGTAAACCCACTCGGCGGGGCGGGAGGCGCGACTCAGCACGTGGTCGACCAGCGAATAACTATGACCGGCACCCTGCATCGTCCGTACGGCGAGCAGTGGCGCGACCAGGTCACGCACCGCAATGGCGAAGCGCTCGTCCGCGAGTGCGGCGATCAGCTCGTCGTGTCGGCCATTGACCCGAACCTGGTCCGGTCCCGGGTCCTCGTAGTCGCAATCCTCAAGCGTCAGCCCTGGGAACGCCTTTTCGAAGGCCCGACGCTTGGGCCAGTACCGATCCAGGACCGACTGCCGGACGATCACAAATCCCTCGGCCATCCCGTCCTCCGCCGGCCTGGTGGGCTCATGCAGGACGAAGGTCTCCATCCTCTTCATGGAGACCGCCGAGAGCCGACGCGGGTTCGATGTCGTGTTCGGTAGGCAGGAGAGCGTCCAGTACTCCCGTTCCATTGCGGACGCGTCGGGAACGGCCACCTTCAGGTAAGCACGGTTCGCAGCGACCACCGCGGCGTAGTACGGACCGGCCACCAAGCGTTCGAACTGGCTCTTGCCAGCGTGCTCTTCCGGCATGTCACCGACTCCTCGTCCGACCCGGGGCTGTCCCGCCGCCGGAGGTTACGCGCGGCCGGGGAAGCGTGATGCTAGTGAATCTTCGGATCACGCACTGCCCCGCCAACTCCGGCTCGTCAGGATCGGTCCGATCATCCGACTAGCGTTGGTCGGGATAGCCAGTTACCGATCGGGCATTCAGCACCCGAATCTCCCGGCCTGCCGGGTCTGCCAGGTGCGGAGGGCCTTCTTGATGCGGTGGTTCTCGGCTTGAACGAGGTCGAGTTGGCGGCCCTGTTCGTGCAGCTCGTGGGCGAGGCGGTGGAGCAGCTCATGGACGAAATCGGGCTGATAGCCGCGGCGGCCCAGCCGAGTACGAGGCAGGTCCAGCGCGGCGACCCGTTCGGGGGTCAGCGCGCCGGTCAGGGTGTGTCGACTGCGGTAGACAGCCATCAGCGGCTGAAGCCAATAGGCAGGTGGAGGCGCGCGGCGGGGATGCCGAGAGCGAGCAACCGTGGCCGCGCGTCGGCCAGCATCGCGGGTGGGCCGCAGAGGTAGATCTCCTGGCCGCGCTGGTGGTGGTCGAGGGCGATGGTCAGGGCATCGCCCTGTTCGGCTGGCTCGGCGCAGAGGTCGTCGGAGAACGCCGGCACCACGGTCAGCCAGTCATGGGCGCATTGCAGCTTGTCGAGGGTGATCGAGTCGTACAGGTCGATGAACGTGCGCGCGCCGACGACCAGCGTCACCCGCCGACCATCTGGTGCGGCGGCGACCTGTTCGACCAGGGCACGCAGCGGCGCCAGGCCGGTGCCACCAGCGACGAGCAGCAGATCACCGGTAGGCAGGCTCAGGCCGGTGTTGCCCGGTGGGCCGAGCCAGAGCAGCTCGCCGGGGCGTACCTCATGGACCAGGCGGTGGGAGACGGTGCCGGCGGGTACGGCGCGGACGTGCAGCTCGACGGTGCCGTCGGCGCGTGGGGCGTTGGCCGGGGATAGCCAACGCCAGTGCCCCGGCAGGCGGGGCGTGCAGACCGGGACCGCCTGGCCTGGCTGGAAGGGCAACCGCCGCCAGGGACGTACCGTCAGGATGGCGATGCCGGGCGACGGCCGTTCGTGGCTGATCACCTGGACGTGCCACCAGGCCGGGCCGTCGTCGACTTGGGCGACGGCGCGACGGATGGCGTGCGTGGCGCGGCACACGGCGCGCTCCCCGGCGAGGGTGAGCGACCGTGTCCACAGTGGGTTGGCGTGCCGGGCCACGGTGGCGAGCAGCGCGTCGCCGATGGTGGTGGCGTGCGGGAGTAGGTCAAAGTGACGGTACGCGCGGCCGAGCACCATGAGCAGCGCCGCCCGGCTCGCCGCGTCGTCACCGCCGACCATGAGGCGACCCAACGCGGTGAAGAACAGTGGCGCGTCGCGGTGTGGGAGCAGCCCGGGTCGACGGTCTTCGAGGGTGCACCAGAAGTCGCCGGCCGCCCGGTCGTCGACCGACGCCCATGCGGCAGCCAGGTTCACGCGGGCACCTCGAACGCCCGCCTCGCCCGGGCAATGTGGCCGTCCGGCAGCTCGGCCGCCCACAGCACCCCCACCAGGTAGTCGACGATCCTCCGGTGCTGCGCCTCCGACAACCCCAGGCCGCGCCAGCCGTCCGCCGCCGCCGGCTCGCCGTCGAGCGCGTTTGCCAGGCACGCGGTGAGGTGCGCGGAGAGCCGACCCAGGTCAACCCCGATGAGGTACGGCGACAGCTCCGCGTCCGCCACCACCAGCCGCAGCCAACGGGCGACCACCTCGCTCGACGTCATGCCGGTGCGCCCTGCGTGAGCTGCGCTTCGCTGAAGCCGGCGGCTTCGATGGTCGCCCGACCCCAGCGGGCGAGCCGGCACGGGTACGGGACGCGTTCACTGCGGCACAGCTCGCCCTGCGGCCAGCGTTCGGGAACGTGGATGGTGACCGCCCGCAGCGCGGTACACAGGTCCTCGTCGGTGACGGGCGTGAGGACCGGGAAGTCGTCGATCAGGGTGGGCATGCCGGCTCCGAGACGTTGACGGATGAAGTGGCGCCGGGGCGGGCGGGTGCGGAGCTGCGCCGTTCGGGTCGGCACAGCTCCGGAGCCAGCACCCGCCCCGGGCCATGCGTCGACCCTCGCGGTTGACCGGGTACGACGGCATGTCACGGTGATCGTCGGCAGCATGCGCGTTCCGTATGCGCTCGACTACAGGCCGCCCGAGTCGGGCAGACTGCGGGCATGACGGAACCTCCGGTCCTGTATCTGGTGGTCTGCGCCGCGGGTCCGGCGGAACACATTGACGAGCTGGTCGACCTGCTGATCGTCGACGGGTGGCGGGTGTGCCTGATCGTCAGCCCGACCGCCGCGCCGTGGCTCGACCGAGAGGCGTTGCAAGACAAGACCGGTTATCTGGTACGCGTGGAGTGGCGGATGCCCGGCGACCCGGAGCCGCACCCGCCAGCTGATGTGGTGCTGGCCGCGCCGGTCACGTTCAACACGATGGCGAAGTGGGCGCTGGGCATCAACGACACTCTGGCGCTCGGCATCCTCAACGAGTCGCTGGGCGCGGGCCTACCGATCGTTGCCTTTCCGCACGTCAAGGCGGAGCTGGCCGCACATCCGGCTTACGCCGGTCACCTGTCGGTCCTGCGCGCTGCCGGTGTTGTCGTCGCCGACGGAAAGGCGCTGGACTCGGCGCACGGGCCGGAGCGCTGGACCGTGGTCATCGAGGCGCTGCGGATGGTTCGCCCATCCTGAGCAACTGCCGTCTGTTCCCTTGTTTGGCGGTCCTTGAAGATATGCGTCGTGCGTATACCAGCTCTCCACGCGCCATGTTCAATGGATAGGCTCGATGAGGCGAGACGGACGGAGCCGCCGGTGACACACGCCAACTGCCCTCGGTGCGGCGGACGACTGGCCCGGGACAACGACAGCGGACGGTGTACGCCCTGCCAGGCCGCCGAACGGGATCGGCTGAGTACGCCGCCGGTGGTTCCGACGAGCTTTTGGGACCACGAGCCGGTCCGGCGAGCGTTGGCGGAGCGGCATCTGGGGCGGGTGATCAGGGCCTACCGATGCCACCCGTACCACGGACGGGTCGCGTTGCCGCAGACCGTGGTGGCGGGGTGGCTGGGGATCACGCAGGCGCAGCTCAGCCGGGTCGAGAACGGCCCGCCGCTGGTGCACCTGGACCGGCTTGCGCACTGGGCACAGGTGCTCCACATCCCCGAGGCATACCTCTGGTTCGCGCTCCCTGGTCGAAGCCATCGAGCGAGCGAAAGCGGTAGAGCCGCCAGCGCCTCAGCCGCGCCGCGAAGCGGTGCACCCGACGAGGGTAGGCGGGCGTTGTTAGCCGGCATCGCCGCTGTCGCTGCGGGAGCAGGACTGCTGGGAAGCACCGAGATTGTCCAGCCCCGACGTGTAGGCGCTGCGGATGTCACCCGACTGAACGCCGTACTGGAGCTTTACCGTTCCGTGGACTACGAATGTGGTGGCGGTCTGCTGTACCGGGAAATGGCCCGGTTCGCCGAGTCGGTGTATCGGATGCTCGACTGGTCGCACCCGACGGGGCTCACTCCGCGGCTCGTCGCGGCGGTGGCGGCAGCTCGACACCTGGCGGGGTGGACCGCTCTCGACGCAGGCCGCCACGACGACGCCCAGCGGCACTTCGTGGCTGGCGAGCGCGCCGCGTTGACCGCTGGGGACGTCCCGCTCGCTGCGATGATCCGGTACTCACAGGCCAAGCAGCTTCAACACCTGCGACACAACCGGGACGCCCTCGCAACCCTGCAACTCGCTCACGCGCAGCTCGGGTCGCACGCAACTCCAGCGGTCAAGGCCCTGCTCTGGGGCGCGGAGGCCGCCTCAACCGCCGCCCTCGGGGATCACCAGAGCGCTGTGACCACCCTCGGCAAGGCGAGCGACCAGTTTGAGCGCATCAACAGCGACCGCGAGCCGGACTGGATGAGCTTCTACGACCGTGGCGAGCTGTTCGCGCAGTACGGCCGCGTCTACCGGGACAGAGCACGCCGAGACAGCAGGCAGGCGTCCGAGGCGGTGCGCTGGGTCCAGGACGCCATCGCCGCTTTTGGGCCGGCGAACGTACGGAGCACCGTGCTGAACGAGGTCGGGTTGTGTAGCGCGCTGTTCCTCGCTGACGAGCCCGAGCAGGCGCTTGCAATTGGCACCCGAGTGCTGGAGAGGTCGCAGGCGATGAGCTCCAAGCGCGTGATCGATCGGGTCGTCAATCTGCGTCGCGACCTCGCCCAGCATCGGGAGCTACCCGAGGTGACCGAGTTCGATCGCGTCCTCGCTGCTCGGGCTGCGGTAGCAGCATGAGCGGGCGGTTCTCCGAGGCAACGATGACGGCAGCCATGCGAGACATCGCCGCCACCCTGGACGTTCCGGCCGACGATGCCCAGTTGCTGCGGTTGACCAACAACGCCGTCTTCGCGTTGCCAAGGGCTGGAATCGTAATCCGGATCGCGCGGACCCATCAGCTGCGGGACAGGGTGACGAAGGTGGTCCAGCTCGGGCGGTGGTTCGCCGAAATCGACGCGCCGACGATCCGTCTAGCGCGCGACGTCGAGCAGCCAATCGAAGTCGGGGAATTGGTCGCTTCGGTGTGGCAATTCGTCCCACCGCATCCACCGGCCCTGACCGTCGAAGACCTCGGCACGGTGCTACGGAAATTTCATGCTCTCGGCGTGCCCCCCTTTCCGCTGCCCATCTGGGACCCAGTTGGCGACGCACGGCGACGGCTGGCCGACGCCGACGGACTCAGCAAACCCGACCGGGATTTCCTGGCCGACTGGTGTTACCGCCTGGAGCCGGAAGTCGCGGCCCTCATCGAACGCGGGACGCGGACGCTGATCCACGGGGACGCCTACGCCGGCAACCTTCTCCGAGAGTCGTCGGGCCGGACGGTCATGTGTGACTTCGACGCCACGTGCGTCGGCCCGTGGCAGGTTGATCTGGCAGCGGTTGCGGTCGGCGAGGCGAGGTTCGGAGGAACAGGGGGGCACCGTTCGTTGGCCACCGCCTACGGCTTCGACGTCACCGCCGACCCATCATGGATAGTCCTGCGAGAGGCTCGGGAGTTGAAGATGATCGCAGCCGCCGTACCGCTTCTAGCTACGTCGCCGAGCGTCGTGGCCGAGTTCGCAAACCGCCTCCGTTCGGTAGGACAAAATGATTCGGCAGCCCGCTGGAGGCCCTTCGCCGATCTTGCCGTCCCGGCAAGGAACCGCCGGTGACCCACGCGAACTGTCCCCGGTGCGGCGGAAGGCTGGCCCGGGACAACGACAGCGGACGGTGTACGCCGTGCCAGGTCGCCGAGCGAGACCGGCTGAGCGCGCCGCCAGTGGTGCCGGTGAGCTTCTGGGACCACGAGCCGGTCCGGCGGGCGCTGGCAGAGCGGCATCTGGGGCGGGTGATCCGGGCGTACCGCTGCCATCCGTACCACGGGCGGGTCGCCCTGCCGCAGACCGTGGTGGCGGGGTGGCTGGGGATTACGCAGGCCCAGTTGAGTCGGGTGGAGAACGGCCCGCCGCTCGTGCACCTGGATCGGCTGGCGCACTGGGTACAGCTCCTCCGGGTGCCGGCGGGGAGCCTCTGGTTCCGCCTTCCTGATCAGCATTGCTGGAGGGATGCGAGCCTCACGGGAGGCGAAACAGATAGCGCCCCTGGCGCCGATCAGGTGGCCAAGCAAGGCGAGCGGGCTGCCATGGCGGTTAACGTGGAGCAGGCACCAAGCCAAGGGGGTGGCGCTACGGACCGCCGGCGCTTCAACGTACTGGCCGCGCTCGCGGGACTCGCGGCGGGCGGTCACACGTACTTGCTCGCGGGGCCTGCCGAGGTGCCCAGGAGCATCGGCCTGGAGCAGGTTCAACTAGCCAACTCCCTGGTTGACGATCTCCGGCGAGCAGACGCGGCAGCCGGCGCCGACATGCTCTGCGATGTCGCCATCCAAACGCACTCCAGGTTGTCGGCTTGGGCGGCGAGGGCGAGCTACAGCAGAGAGGTCGGTGACGCGCTCCAAAGCGCCCTGGCCGATCTCTCCATCGAGGCCGCCTGGCTCGCCATCGACGCCGGACGCCGGTCTGAGGCGAGGCCGTATCTGAATGAGGCGATTGCTCGTGCCCGAATCGCGGATGACCCACGTGTGGAAGTCCGCGCTCTCGCGCACCTGTCGCTACTGATCTACGAGAGTCAACCTGGCGAGTCGCTGCAATGCGCGGAAGCGGCCCTACGGATCTCCGCCGGCTGGGCCACCCCTCGACTCACCACGTTGCTGCACCTGCGGAGGGCACCTGCTTACGCCGTTCTCGGTGACACCAGTGGATTCAGTCGCGAGATGACCAAGGCCCGCCGGGAGTTGGACCGCGGCGTCCACGAGGATGACCAAAGTTTTGTTCACTTCGTGAACGAGCAGGAGCTGAACGGGATTGAGGGGCTCTCCTATCTGGCCCTCGGCAGAGCAGAGCGCGCTGTTCAGTCGTTGCGCGCGATCACCGCCAACCCGTCACCCAGCCATCGACGGAACGAGGTCTACTACACGGTGCGCCTCTCGGAGGCGGCGCACCGGCAGGGCGACGTCAACGAGGCTGCACGCATCGCTCTGGACGTCCTGCCTGCGGTGAACCAGATCAACTCGAAGAGGGTAAGTCAGCATCTTGCACAGGTGCGCCGGAGTTTGGCTGCGCCACAGCAGGCAACCATGACAACCCGCCAGTTCGTCGATGCCTACGACCAGGGGGTGAGTGTGTGATCGAGGGCTTGCAACTTCGCCACCACAGCGCTGACGAGGCTAAGGGGATCCTCGATCAGCTTGTGAACCTCTACCTGGAGGTCTACGCGGGCGGCGGCGAGTTCTACAGCGAGGACCGCTACCGGCGTCAGCTCGACCTGCATATGCAGCGGCTGGGGTGGGAGTTGGTCACCGCTACGGTCGACGGGGCCTTGGTGGGCTACATCTATGGATTCCCACTCCCAGCGCAGACGCGGTGGTGGGACGGGATCCACGAGCCCGTGCCGCCTGGGTTCACCGTGGAGAACGGCACGCGCACCTTCGCCCTCAGCGAGCTACTGGTTCACCCCGCCTGGCGACGTCAAAGCATTGCGGCAGCGCTGCATGACGAGCTAGTCGCTAGCCGGGCTGAGCCGCGAACCACGCTTTTAGTCCGTCCCGACAATGTTGCCGCTCAAGCGGCGTACCGCTCCTGGGGCTGGAGCAAGGTCACCAAGCTGCAGCCGATCTGGGAGAATGCGCCAGTCTTCGATGTCTTGCTGCGCACCGCAGAGACCCGTCCTCATCCGATTGACTAGCTGGCGGGCAGCCCCTGCCGCGGTACGCAGATCACCAGGTTTTTGAGATGGGCGAACTCGTGCGGCGCGAGATTCGCGACGGCCGCGAACTCCTCTACGCTGCCGAACCCGCGGCGCACCTGCCGCTCGGCCACCACCCGCTGCGCACGCTCAGGGTGAAAGTGAGCAAGAGCGGCGAGCTGAGCCGAGCGAGGAGTGCCATCACATGTCCAACCGACCCGCGGAGTATCTACGTGTCGTCAACGCCATAACAGAGCAGGCCGAGAGCAGAGAGCTGTCGCCAGGCGACAAGCTGCCCACGTACGCCCAGCTGGCCGCAGTACAAGGTCAGCGTCTCGACCGCGCAAGCGGCACTACGGATCCTTCGCGACCGAGGCCTCGTCGAGGGCCAACAAGGCAAGGGCACGTTCGTCGCCGACTCAGCTGGCAACTCCAGCATGGGGTGAGGGCACCAAGCCGTCGGTACAACCACAGACGCTGCTGTCCGCTACCTCGAACGGCCGCCGCCTGATCCACGTCGCGGGGGCAGACTTCACGCAACACGCAGGCTCCGCAGTCAGGAACTCCGGCACCGCACCACCGCCGCCCGATTAGCCAGGCAGGGTAGTCGAGTTCGCCGGGTCGCTCGGGGTGCAGACGTCTGGCCACGTCCACCATGTGGTCCAGGTCGTCGTACTCGGCAAGCTGCGTCCGCAGGAACACCCGGCGCACGTGGACGTCGAAGGCAATGTCACTGCCCGACAGTTCAGCGATGGGCACCCACAAGTCCCGGGCGAGGATCTCGACTGCCATAGCCGCCTTCTTCTGCCCAATGCCTGGGAAGATGTCCAGGCGCGTCGCGAGCTCCACAGCCTTTGGTGCGCCGGCCCAGATCGCGCCGGCTGGCCGCCGTACTGCTCAACGACCATTCGGGCCGCCCGCACCAGCCAGCGTGGCATTCTGTTCACAAAGCGGTGCAGCGCGGGTGTCTGTGCCATCGCCGCCCTCACCTGGCTGGGCTCGGCGGCAACCCGCGCCGGGCCGAGATGACCCAGGCGGAGCTTGAGCTCGTACGGCGCCCGCCAAGCACGCTCGGCGGGGATGCCCTGATCGACGACGATTGTGAAGGTGCACCATCCAAATAGGTCGACTCCTACCCAATCTTGGCAATAGTGTTGATACCACCCTGAACTAATCGAGTAGCCCGCTTATGGCGCTCGCAAGGTTGGCAAGCCTTTCGTCTGCGCGGTCGCGTCGGTGTTTGACCCATTCCTTGCCTTCGGCGGCGACGCCTTCGAGGACGTGCAGGGTGTGACTGAGCCCGGCAGCGTCTAGCGACAGCTCAGCGATCTTGGTTGGGTTCTCGTCGTGCTGGAGCGTCCCGTCGTCAGGATCGCTCACTTGGATTGAGATGGGTTCTCCGTTGAACAGAGTCAGCTCGAAGGTCTGCTGTCGGGTGGCGATGCCGTCGATCCGTACGGCGGCGACGGCGTCGAAGCGGTAGTTGAGCCGTTGGGTGGTGCGGCTTGCGGAGGTTTCGAAGTCGAGATCGATGTTGACCTGCCGGACGCCGTCGTCGGTGAGGAGAAACAGCAGCAGGCGATACCGGGAGTACCGCCATGGTCCTTGCGGGTAGCGGGCCTTTTTGCATGAGGATGCCGGCGCCTCGATGAAGGCGTGTGCGATCACCTGGCTCGGGCGGAGTCGGTATTGCTGCATGGCCTGGTCGACCAGGACTTTGCGGTCGCTTTCCAACCAGGTGGCCATCTCGGTGTCCGACGGCTTGTCGGACAGCTCGTGGCACCACTTGTGGTATGCCGCCCAGCGGGCCGTGTCCTTGTCTTTGCGTTCCGCATGGTCGTCGGCGACCGAGCGTCGCTCGGCGACGATCCGGAACGACGAGCGCACCGCCGGCACCGCCGACGCCACCGCGAGCAGGAACCAACCTGTGCCAGACAAGGGGGCGCTGGTCACGACGGCAGGAACGGCCCAGAGGCTCCCCGCGGCAAGGAGGGCCAGTCCCCCGACGTGGAGGGCCTTGGTCCTGGCAGGGTTACGCAGCTGCTGGCGGTACGCCGTCAGCGTGTCTCGTTCCCATTGCCCTCGGACATCTCCCACCAGGTATCGGACGAGCCAGGCGACCCGTTCGGCCTCGATGCGCTGTTCCCGGTAGAGCTCGACCACCTCGTCGCGGAGGTGCCGCCGGATCCCCGCCGTCTGGTCGAGCCAGTAGGCTCGGTCGGTTCCTTCGGGCACGTACCAGCGGAAGTAGCGGTCGAAGAGCCGGTCCACCTTGCGGGCGAAGCCTCCCGGTGGTGCATCTCGTCGCCGCTGCCGGGGTGGACGGATCTGGGCTTCCTTTGCGCGCAGCCGTGTCCCGCGGTAGTACCGGTCCGCCCCACCGACGCAAAACGCGGCCAGCCCGACCAGGGCGGCGAGTAGACCGAGGAACGGGTCGAGCGTGCCGCCGGCCGTCACCAGCACGATCATCTGCACCCCGGCGAGAGTGAACACGGCCGCGCCGGCGCCGGCGCGTAACCAGTCGCGCAGCGCAACAGCAGCGGGTTGCACCGGTAGGGTCCGAGGCTGCGCGGGTGTGGGGTGAAAGAACTTCCAGACGCGGTTGAATCGGTCCTCCGCTGTGCGCTGCGAGTCCGCCAGGGCGACGGACTTCCGCCACATCTCTTCTTGCATCGCGCCTTCGAGTAGCGCCTCGAGGTGGCCGTAGATCCCGTCGCGTTGACGCCGGTTCAGCGCGTCGATCTCTTTGACTACGAGATCCGTCTCGGCGGCGCCGACGGGGGCCAGGAGGCGGATGATTACCTTCAACCCCGCAGTCCACTCGTCATGGTCGTCGAGGTGGGGGAGGCTGGCGCAGATGGCGGTGAGGCGCTCCAGTTCCTCGGAGGCGAGTTGGCGCAGGGTACGTCCGCTCAATAGGGCAATGAGGCGGTAGAACTGGACCTGCGTGGTCACATACCCACCTGCGACCGCCTTTTCAATGAGCTCGCGCGCCTGATCACGAACTCGCGCGTCGAGATACTTCAGCGCGAACGCGAACTGCTCCTCCGGACTCGGATTTGGCGGCAGCCGGTAGAAGTTGATGTCACCGTGAACTACACCTGCCTGTACGTCGACGTGCGCATCTCCTTGGGCGACGTTGGTCGCGGTCGGGGTCGTCATCACATGCCCCGCACCACGGCGATGATCGCCGCAAGCCGCGCCGCAAGCTCAGACACGTCGGCTACCAGACCCCGCAACCGCTTGAGCGCGACCATCAGGCCACTCTTCTTCTCGGCTGTGCCCGCTGAGACGCATGCCGTCGCCGCCTCCAGTTCCGACTCGGCCGCGGCGTAGGTTTCTTCGTCCAACTGTCCGTCGAGGTGGGCCTGCTTGAGGTGGGTTCGCAGGTCTGCGATGCTCGCTGCCAGATCGATCGGCTGATCGGCGCCAGCGCCGACCGTGACGTTGCCGTAGATCTGTCCGGCCTGCACCCCGACGTGGGCGTTTCCGGTGGCGATGTTGCGGTTGGTCGTCGGCATCGTGGGGCTCCCGTCCCGGTCCGCGCCGCCTCGGCTGGACGGCCCGTCGATGATCAGTTCTCGCGCCAATGCGGTGGCGAACGCGGCGGCGTGGCGTGCGGCCTTCAGTTGCCAGTCCTGTCCGTCGGTGGCTGCCTTGCTGCCGTCGGCGTGGTCGCTGATGCCGCGCACGACCACCACGGGCAGGGCACGGTTGAGATGGCCCGCCTGGGCCACACCGGCCGCTTCCATTTCGATCGCTACGGCGTCGTTGTAGTGCTGGCGGATCCAGCGGGCCTGTTCGGAGATCCCCGAGTCCTGCACCACTTCCCCTGCGGCAATCGGCCCGAAGTGGACTTTGGGTGCTGCGCCTATGGGAAGTCCACGACGCCACACAGCTGACCTGTCGACGTGGTGGGCGATCTGGTCGGCCTCGTGGGGGATCTCCCACGCCTTCGGTCGGGCCTTCAAACCGTCGTCCTCGCTGGTGCCGCCGTGGTAGGCGTAGATCTTGCTGGCGACGACGACGTCACCGAGTCGGATGTTGGGCCAAAGGCCACCGGCGACTCCCACGAATAGCACAGCGGCCGGGGAGAACTCGGCCATCGCCCGCTCGGCGAGCACCGCAGCCGGATGATTGCCCTTGCCGACCAGCCCCAGGGCGACCCGGCAGTCGCTTTGGCCGATCCGGCCGACCTCGAAGCGGGTGCCGGCGGGGTGCCGCCGTACACGTAGGTCGGTCAGTTGGTCGCGGACCGCTGCGTACTCGAGGTCCAGAGCCGTGAGGATCACGACGAGACCGCTGTTCGTGCTCACGCTGTCTCCCTGTCTGCCTGGCTGATGGGTCGGATCATCGGAGGGTGAAGAATCGTGCGGGGCCCGGGACGGAATAGCCGAGCGGGGCGCCCACCATCGGTCTTGCGACTCGGGCCGGCGGGGACGATGAAGCCGTCCACGCTCTGCACTTTCCGGTAAAAGTTCCGCGCATCGAGCGGCACGCCCCACACCGCCTCGTAGACGTCCTGAAGCTCCGAGATCGTGAAGGTCGGACCACAAAAGGCGGTGGCGAGCGCCGAGCGCTCCAACTTCTCCCTCGCCCGGTCGACCCCATCGGTCAGGATCCGCTCATGATCGAAGGCGAGCTGCGAGTCAACGGACAGCGCCTGCGCCACCGAGGTCCAACACGCCCGGGACGCGTCGGTGCCGGCAACCGGCTCGGGTAGCCGAGGGGCAATGGCCAGGTAAGCCACGGAGACCACCCGCCCTCGGGGGTCACGATCCGGCGCACCGTAGATGCCAAGTTGTTCGAGGTGCAACTGATCCGGCCCCAAGCCAGCCTCCTCGGCAAGCTCCCGATGGGCAGCCGTCACCAGGTCTTCCTTCTCGTGGCCGAGGAAACCGCCAGGCAGAGCCAAGGCGCCCTGATAGGGCTCAATCCCGCGCTCGATCAACAGCACATGAAGGCAGGACTCCCGCAAGGTGAGGATGACGAGGTCAACCGTCAGTAGAACCGGCGGTGGCACCCAGCGATCGTCAGACATGGACCGACCATAGACTTACTGTCACTCTGACAGGAAGACCGCTGAGTGTCGGATTTCAGCGCTCGCGCATACGGGAGTGGCTTCTATCAACGCTTGACTACCGCGAGCAGGAACGCGAACTGGTCCTCGACGACGAGGCGGTTGGCCTCGTCGTGGGGGGTGAACTGGGGCGCCTTTCCGACGCGCTCGTTGACGTGCTCACGCCCGTACCGCAAAAGGGCATCCACGGTGGGGCTCGGGCCCGCGCTCCGCTGGATGGGCACGCGGGCCGGCAGCGGGTCAGACGCTGGCGCCGGAAGGCCGCGGGCACGGACCGCCTTGTGGGCCAATGCGAACGCCGCCCATCCGACGATGTCATCCTCGCTGAGGCACACGGCCAGGCCACTGCGGGCAGGCGGCCCGGTCACTCCATCGGCCAAGGGGACGAGCGAAAACCCGGCGTAGGCCTCGGGCACGGTCTCACCGGGGCGAACGATCCGCCCGTCGGCGTCCTCGAGGAGTCCAAGAAGCGTCCGCGAATGTGGGTAATCGTCCGCGGCGACCGCCTCGGCGACCGGCTTTGAGCCCACGAAGACGACTATCCGGCGTCGTACACGTCCGTAGACTTCGCGGTCGCATGCTGCGAGCCGCACCCGGTGATTCGCCCCGGCGACGGTGACCGTGAGTTCGGCTGCTGATTCGAATGTCTCCGCCAGGTTCGGCGAGCGGTAGGTGAATCCGGGCATCGGGTGTGGTCCGTCGGCGGTGGTCATGTTCGTGAGCCAGCCGATTGGCGGGTCGGTGGCAGGTGTTTCCGGACGCCGGTCATACCAGGGCAGCTGCTCACCCTGCCGCAACCCGACCGTCGGTTGCAACGCGGTCGCGCCAGCGGCGCTGAGCAACGGCAGCAAAGAACGGGCATACGCCTCCCCCGCGTGAACCTCGACGACGCGACCATGAAGGTTGCCCTCGACCCGCCGCAATTTGGCCACAACCCACTGCGCCCACGCCCGCCGGTAGTCCTCGCTCTGGTCGGCAAGAGCCACGTCGCACGGCTCCAGCAGGCTGTCGGGATGCACCAGCCCGTGTTCGGCGTCCAACACGTACCAGGTGCGTCCGCGGGTCTCGGCATACCGGCTGCGCCGTTCGAACAGCGGAGATCGGTAGAGACTCCGAGGGAGCATGGCCTGCTCGCCTTCGTCCTACTGCAGCCCACCAAGACGATGTCAACCTCGCCGCTGTCCGGCGCTTCGGGTGCTGGCTGCCGTTCAGTCGGTCCCGAAGCCGTCCGACCAGTCGCCGATAGCTGGGTCACGAGCCGATACTGGCCGTGGGCGACACGCTCCAGCGGTGTGCCACATGGACTTGGCGGACCGCCCGTCGCGTTGACCGTCATGCGCTGGATGACCGGGCCAAGTGACTGGGGAAGCCGACTCGGGTCCCGGCGCACCACCTCGTCGAGGAGTTGAGCCCTGGTGAACTCCGTATGGCCGCGCCTAATCAGGTCGGTGCCGCATCCAGCACCAGCTCCCACGCAGCTTGGACCACCACTCGCCTCCAGTTGCCCAAAGAACTATTAATGCCCGTCGACGCACTCACCTGAGGCGAGCTCAGCCCTTCCATCCGTCAGCGGTGGCTTGCCGACAGTCAGCAAGCCACCGCTAGATTTCTGAGGTAGGTCAGTCCATCGACCAGTCCTCGTCGCCGAAGCCGAGGGCCTTGAGGTTTTCTCCGATGGCGGTGCGCTTGTCATCGCCGAGCTTGTTCATCTGGTCGGACTCGACATCGATGGTCACCTTGACGTTGACTCCGGCGCTGACGAAGTGGGAGATGATTTCCTCATAGATCTGGGACACGTCGCGCACCACCCGGGCGGCGGTCAGTTCCTTTGTAGCGTGGAACCGTGTGACCGGCGTCCCTGCCTCCGACCCGCCACCGGTGGTGGTTCCGCCGTTGGTCGAGCCGCTCGACGTTGTCGACCCGCTAGCGCCTGAGGTTGTCGTCGTGGTGGCGCCGCTCGCGGTGGCAGAGCCACCGCTTGCTGCCTTGGCTGCCTGGGCGGCGGCCACGTCCTTCTCCATCTGTGCCCGTGCCACCGCCGGCGCAACGATGAGACCACCGGGCCGGACGTCGGACGGGCCCGTCATCGTGAGGCCAACATAGCGGTCGTTCTCGTAGGCATCCGCGTAGGCGAAGCCGTCAAGATCGACATGAAGGACCTCATCGAGCCGCCACACGCAGTCGATGACCACCTTCGGGTTAGTGACCTTCTGCATGTAGACGTACTGGCTGAAGTACCCCGCTAGCGTCTCCACCGGGACGTGAGGCTTGTCCTTCCACAGGTTCAGCCGGTTGATGTCCATGCGCAGCAACGCCGGCGAGTAGTTCCGAACCACAAACTCGCCCGCTTCGGCCTTCTTCGTGACCCGAGCCGCGAGGGTGCCCTCCCCATTCATGAGGATGGCTTCAAGACCAATGCTCGCCTCGCCGGGTTCCTGGTGCGGGACGAGAATCCAGCGGTACGCCTCTCGGATGGAATCGGCGACGGTCTGCTGGGCCTGCTTCACCCGTGAGGTAGCCAACTTGATGTTGTGCTGGTCGAGGTTGAGCGAGTCCTTGTTGTCGAGGATGTACTCCCACGCCATCCGGTTGCGGACTGCGTTGAGCATGACGTCGACCCGGTCAACCTCGGAGGCCAGGAACACCAGGCTGTTCTTGTGGATACGGGCGTTAGTGCCCCGCTTGTTCAAGAACTCCAGCGCAGCCGCCTCGGCGGTCGACTTGGCCTTCTTCGAGAACGCCCGGTCGGGGCCGAAGATCACGAGCCCGATGGACGGGTCATCGTCTACGTCGATGCTGCCGCCAGGGAAACGGTGGGCTCGTTCGAACAGCCCCTTGTCGGTCTCCTGCCGCACCACCGAGGCGAGCTCATCGAAGACCTGATCGTCGTGGTACGCGTCCGCACGTTCCTGAACAATTTGGGAAACAGTTTGCTGCAGGCTGAGCCAATAGCGGTCCTGGTCCCGGTTCATGTACCTGCCTTGGTCACCCAACCGCCGCAGCCCGTCCGTTACGTGAGACGGGTTGTCACCAGGGTAGGTGGCGCCGAGCACGACGCGCTTTTGCTCGATCCCTCGGATGGTTGCCGCCGACCCGTCTCGTTCGCGTCGATTGGCCATCGGTGCCGTGCCGAGGAAGACGCAGCGGGCGGCGCGCTTAGCCGCCATCGTTCGTCCGAGGATCTTGATCTCGTTGTCAATGGTGCTCGACGCCGAGGAATTCCCGGCAATGTCAGCGTCGACGATGGGCTTCCAGGTGTCGTCCAGATGATTGGTAATCTCCTCGAACACCTTCTGGTTGTCTAGCGGGATCGATGCCGGAAGGATCATCGGCGACCTGTCACCGCTGGTCCAAAGCGCGTGGACCACCGTGGCCATGAGCCGAAGGACGCCACGTGTGCGCTGGAACCGTTCCAGCGTGGACCAGTCCTGGTAGAGCCGTTCGAACAGCTCCGGGTGGATCGGGTAGGCGGTCTTCATCGCCGCTCGGTAGCCCGGCTGCATGACATCGCTCGGCAGATCCATGCCGAACTTCTGATAGTGCTCCACGAACTTGTTGACTACTAGATCGCGTGAGGCGGTTTCAGCGTTCCCGAACGGCTTGAAGATCCGGCGCCGCACGATTTCGTACGACTCGTCCACGGTGGCAGGCTGCCACGCGGCCTCCTTGCGGTGGATCACCGACCGGAGGTGGCGCAGCGACTCCAAGCCAGCGGTGCCCCCGACCTCATGCGCGTTTTGGATATGGGGCGAGTCGGCGGACTGCATGTCACGAACGACATCCGAGGCCGGCAGGGAGACAACGAGGAGACAGTTCTGCACCTCGGCAGCCGCTTCAGTCAGGGACTGAACGAACGTCATATGCGTGTCGAAGGTCCCTGCCGCAGCGGTCTTTTCTCGCGACCACAACTTCCGCAGGTAGGCGACCCATTCGTCGATGAGGATGACGCAGGGGCCGTACTTGCGGAACAGCGCGGCCAAGTCGGTCGTCGGCGGGGAGTCGGACTCGGCATCGTAGCGGGCAAGCATCGCGAACCCTTCGGGTCCGCCCAACTGCCACGCGAGTTCGCCCCACATCGTGTTCACGACCGTGCCGTCCGGCTTCGTGGAGCCGAGCACAGACAGGTCGTTGCCGACGAGGACCGCGCGGTTGACCTCGGCGGGCAGTTCCGCGATGCCGAGGTTGTCGAGGACCTCACGCATACCGGGCAACTTGTCCGCTGACATGCCGGAGGCCGCGTGGTAGACCGCGAGGAGCGAGTGCGTCTTGCCCCCACCGAACGTCGTCATCAGGTCGATGACCGGCTCGCCGCCGACACCGTTGAGCCGCTGCACGGCCTGCTCCAGCAGGTACCTCAGACCACGGGTCAGGTAGGTGCGGCCGAAAAATTCAGTCGGGTCGCCGTACTCCGGCCCAGCTACGCCTTGGTGGACTTGCCGAAGGTCGGCCGCGAACTGGGCCAACTGGAACGACCCACGCGCCACGTCATCGTGGGGCTCCACCACATCACGCCACGCGGGAAGGCCGGTAGAGTCAACCTGAACGGAGAGGGACCTCTCTTTCGCGCGCTGGAGCCGCTTCTGGTCTTCTTCGAACATGACCCGACGGAAGTCCCGGCGCATCTCGTCAGCGGCGTCTGCCTGCTCGACGGCGCCGATGGAGCGGAGCAGGTGCTCACCGTCCATCAGGACGCGTTCGGTCCGCTCGGAGGAGATCTTCGCGCCGTGCGCCCACTCCTTCCTGGCATCCCACAGAGCCGACACAGCACGCTTGTCCTCGAAACTGACGTGCTCCTTGAACAGGCCATGCCACTGCTTGTCGAATACCCAGAACAGGTACGCAGGGTCGGTCGCGTTCGGCGTCGTGTCACGGCTCGTCGTACCAGCAGCCCGGACGACCTGGTCCGCCCAATCCGGGCCGTACTTGGCCTCCAAAAGCCCGATCATCCACGGACCGAGCCCCTCGGCCACGAGATCAAGGACGCGCCCAACGCGTTCCTTGTTGGTCAACGCCATCTCAGAACAACCCCTCAGCCGCAGTCGACCCGTCCGAACTCAACTTCACCAACTCAGTCCACGAGTTGATCAGCGCGTTGTACCGCTCCTGGTCCCCCGTGCGGCCCTTCTTTGCCGCGATGTCATGCAGCCGGTACACCAGCGCCATCGCCGGGTCCTGCAAGTTACCGAGCACGGCCATAAGCCGCGCGGCCTCCAATTCGCCGCCCCGGTCAATCAGCCGGTGCGCAAGGTGGTGCACCGCCTCCCATGCAGTAGGTCGAATATCGGCAGACGGGACCCACTTGTGATCAAGCTCCCGCAAGCCGAGCAACTGCACTTTGTTGCCGTGGCTGGTGACCACCTGAGCCCGGGCAACGTCGTCAACGGTGATGCCCAGCGGTCGGACCCCCTTGTCGGCTTCTCCGAAGGTGCCGGAGTTCCAAGCATGGGTCTCCCACCACCGCACCGCGAAGCGGGATTCTGGGTCCAACTCGCCTTCCTGCTCGTCCAACACCTCGGCGAGTGCAGCGTTGATAAGTCGCAGGGCCTGGTCCACCAGAACTCGCTGCCCTGACTGGTCCAAGACCGCGCGATAACGCGAGTAAATCTGCATGCCTGGGCCCATGGCCGCCTGAGCGAGGTCCACAGGCAGGATCGATGCCGCCTGCAGGTCCCGGACGGCCGGACCAAGTTCTCGACGCAACGCACGGTTGAAGTCAGCGAGACTTGAGGTTAGGGCGTGAGGCGGGCGCGGGCGGCACACCATCACGATGTATGACGCCACGGCGTTCGTCCCGATCCCAATCATTCTCGTGGAGCCAGTGCCGTGGATCGGCCACGCGCCAACGATCTCCAGTTCCGCAGCCACCATGGCGGTGAGGATAGAGGCCCACCGGGTCTCCTCCTCCTTTCCACCCTTCTGTTCCTTGGACGCGTACACGACCAACATCGGCAGGTCTCTACCCAACGATTCGGTCAGGTTGCCGAACGTTTTAGTAAAGCCTTCGATGAAGTAGTCACGAGCCTTGTTCTTGTTATTTCCGTGATGACTGGGAACCGCTGTAAGTTCCCCAGACTTCGGCGCGGCGATTGTCACGTATAAGTCAGGGTGAACGTTCTTGAGCGCCCGACGGTGCCACATGTAGAAGTAGTCTGATAGATCTGCATAACCGATCGCGTCGAAATACGGCGGATCTGTCGCAACGAGGCATGGAGAAGATGCCTTCGCAGCTCTAGCGTCGACCCGCTTAACCTCGCCTTCCCCTTTGGGAGCGTATTCGAAAGACCTGCACATCGAGGCACATATATCAATCCAGTCCCCGACGCTGCCGCTCGCATAGTAGGTCTCTGCGAAGTCCCACATCAGTTGCATGTCGGCGCGAGCAAAGGCTGCTTCGGCTTTGGCATGGGCGGATGACCTCAGCCTCCATTGACACTGAGTCGAGCCGAAGCGGGCCATCTGTCCTACTGCTAGACCAAGCACGGAACAAATTGCCTTGGCGCGCTCCTCGTTAACACCCTCGCCGACGAGTTGGCCGTGCATCTCGCCGACGAGGTCGGCGAATGTGGCAAGAGTCAACAGCTGGCGGGGAGCGAACATGTCAGCAAAGTCACCGAAGCCAAATCTCGGACCGCTAAACCATCTTGGGTTCGTGGGCTGAGACACACGCACGAGATCATCGACGGTGGGGACAGAGAAGGCAGCGGAGTGCTCCTCATCCGTCGCAGCCCGGTATATACGGCGTTTGCCCACGTTGGCAACCACTGCCATCAGCAGGTAGCCGATACCGCCCTCGGCCCCCTGCTGGATCAGACTATTCTCATCGATCAGACTTGTGCATGCGAGGCAGTTGAAGTTTGCACCCCGGCCCGTCTTCGGGCTCTCCTGTGGCTGCCCGCTGCGTTGCCCCGAGACCACATCGAGGATCACCTGGTCGTTCTCGATCCTCGGCTGAACCCATGCCAGTTCGCCGGGTTTTTTGGAAAGCCACCAAGTGGTAGCCAGCACTGTCTCGATCCCGCATGCCGGGTTGACACAGTAGGCGGTTCGTCCCCACACCCAAGCGACTGGAACCTCGTCAGACCTGCGGGGGAAGTGCTTACGAAGCCGGTCGTGCGCCTTGTCGAGAACCACGTTGGCGTAATAGGCAACATCCTCTTCCAACCCGCGATACCCCTGGTAGGACGACTGCCTTGCGCGTCCGATGAGGGCCCGATCGTCATCGGCTGTTATGTGTACTGGCGGCTGGCCAAAAACACGAGGCAGGGTATCCGTGAGTGTCCGGGAGATAAGGGCAGGAATAGGGTTTAGGTCAGACCCGTATGAAGGAAGACCGAGGCGCTGAGCCTCGACCAATGTTGACCCACCGCCACAAAACGGATCCATGACCGCCGGCACTCCGTGCGGGAACTGCTTAACGAGGAGTCCCTTGGCTTCTTCAAGCGTGTCTTTGTCTGGCAGATCTGCACCGTTGGCCACGAGGCGTTTGATGACATCGAGCAGGTAGACGCGCTGGTTGTCGTCTTCCGGGTCGTCGATGAGTGCGGCGAAGAGGAGAGCGCGCCATGCTGGAAGGGGCATGGGGGCGAACCACTTGTGCAAGTTACGGATGGTGCCGGTCTTGCGGTCCTTGTCGGCTTTGCAGGCGGCGTTGATCTCGACGAGGGGCAGAGCGACCTCGATTAACTTCCTCTTGCGGTTACTCTCGGTCACTGCTGGATCATCTCCTCGGCATCGTTCCAGAACGGGTCCCAGTCGAACTCGACGCGGGCTGCTCGGGGATCTATCGGGGTGGTTATCGGCTGGCGTAGGTAGCGGACGATGGTGCTATCGTCGGCGGTTACTCGGACGAGCGCCAGGACGCTGTGTTCGCCCTTGTTGAGGGCAGTGACGGCTTCCTGTCGGGTAAGAATGAATGTCTCCCCACGATCGAACCGGCCCTTGACTTCGATGAAGTCGCGCCCGTTGGGCGTCTCGGATTCAAGGTCGTAACCAGGGTTGTTGTGCGGCATCTCGATGGGTTGATGCTTGAGAGCACGTTCAACGCGCAACACCGCCTCTACAGCGAGCCGTTCGATGCGCGTGGTCTCCCTGGCACGGTTCGCTGCGCCTTCGGGGTCTGTCTGTGCGTCGAGCCAGCCTTGGGTGATGACGAGGCATGCGCCGGTGACCCGCGGCGGCCGGGCGGAAATGTCGCGTTCCTTGTCCAGTTCCTTGAGGCGACGGTCTAGCCGACGTGACAGCGCTTCTGCCCGCTGGCGCAGTTGCGATGCAGGTAGGCGGGTCTTCTTCCCGGCACGTTCCTGCTCGCCGAGTTCGAACGCCCGCTGGTCCCAGTAGTTGATCTCCTTGATGAGCCGTTCGCGGACGAGCCGTTCGGTCTTGGCGACGCGCTCTTGTGTGCGAGCCGTGACGGCTTCGGCGTGCTCGCGGGCCACCGTGATCGAGGCGTGCCGGACGACACGGGCGTCCAGGTCGGCGGCCTGGCACCACGGCTCCTTGAGCACCTCGTGGGCTGCGGCGCGTTCGTCGTCGGTGACAGCGTCCATGTTCGGGATGGGGCTCTGCGTGAGCGCGGTGATACTGCCGTCAGCGTTGACGCGGACGTAATGGGCTCGGCGGGAGATGACCTGCGGTTGCCCGTCCCGTCCGGTCCGCCCGTCGGTTACGTCGTGTTCGAGGAGGCAGATGACGTACGGGCTTACGGACAGGTCGGGGCGGTCGATGAGGATGGCGCCTCGGCGGAGCGCGTCGTGGTGCCGGTCGGTGATAACGCCGATAGTGGCAGCCATGAGCGGGTGGCCGGGGTGCATGAGCGTGGCTATGTGGTTATTGCCGGGCACCCGCACGTACTTTGGATCGAAGGTGATGCGGTGGTAGGCGTTGACGATGGGTGCGCCGTAGCCCGTGACGCGGTCGTGCTCCTTAATGTCGGCAGGAACATTCTTGATCTCGAACCGATGGCTCTCGCGCATGCGAAGGTTCCCGCCGAGGCCCTTAAACGCCTTGTGGAAGAACGCCTCAACGTGGTGCGGCTGGAGCCGGGCGGCTTCGGCACGCTCCATCTGCTTGCGGACCTCGTCGATCTCCGACTCGTCGAGCCTGGAGGGCACCAACTGGTTCGCGTTGAGTAGGTCGGCGATGCCGTCGCCGACCTTCGCGTCCACGACCTCGGTGAGGTACTTCTGGCGCTCGGGCTTGTCGCCTTCGCGGATGGCTTGGATCATCAGGTCGCGGAGGCTGTTGCCTTCGAACAACTTGCCAAGGACGTCGTAGACGCGTCCGCCGAGCGCGGACCGCTGCTCGTCCAGTTTCTCCAGCAGCCGGGTGTATACGTCGCCTTCGCGGGTGTCCTTCGCGACGAGCGACCACATGTGGCACACGTTCGGCTGCCCGATGCGGTGGACACGTCCGAACCGCTGCTCGATTCGGTTCGGGTTCCACGGCAGGTCGTAGTTGATGAGCAGGTGCGCGTTCTTGTGCAGGTTGACGCCCTCACCGGCGGCGTCGGTGGCGACGAGGAAGACGCATTTCTCGTCCTGCTCGAACGTCTCCTTGGCCTTCTTCCGGTCTTCGCGCTTGGTGCCTCCGTGGATGGTGATGACGGCGTCGTCGCGTCCGAGGTGGTTGGTGAGCCGGGCGACGAGGTCGTTGAGGGTGTCCTTGTGCTCGGTAAAGATGATGACCTTGCGGCGCGCGCCGGTGGAGTCGCGCATCTCTTCGGCGTCGTCGAGGGTGTCGCGCAGGGAGTCCCACTTGGCGTAAGACAGGCTGGTTTTCACCGCGAGCGACTTCACCAGGAGCCGGTCGAGTATCGCGATCTCGGCTTCGAGCTCCTCGGGCGTCCGCGACGCGGTGGCCCCCGAGACGGCCTGGTCTTCAAGGGCCTCACGTTCAGCATCGGTGAGGTCTTCGAGGTCGGTCTCGTCCTCGGGCACGTCAATGTCGTCGCTGATGGCGAACGCCATGATACGGGCCTCGTGCAGTTCGCTCTCGAGGCGCTTCTTGCGGCGCTCCAGCGACCGGTGGATCGCGGCGGGCGAGGATGCGAGCCGCCGTTGCAGCGTGGCGAGCGCGAACCCGACGGCGACCTTGCGCCGCTTGTCGCCCTCCATGCTGTCGGCTCGGTTCATTTGGTCGCGGACGTAGTCGGTGACGGCGGCGTACAGGTCCTTCTCGGCCTGGCTCAGTTCGTACTGAACGGTGTAGGCGAACCGTTCGGGGAACAAGCGGGTGCCGTCGAAGGTGAGGAGTTCTTCCTTCACGAGGCGCCGCATCAGGTCGGACACGTCGACCTTGCGGGTGCCTTCACGGGCGACACCTTCGAACCGGTCGGAGTCGAGCAGCGCCATGAACAACTGGAACTGCTCTTCCTTCCCCGAGTGCGGCGTCGCGGTCATCATCAGGAGGTTGCGGGTGTGCTTCCCGATCTCCTCGGCCATCTGGTACCGCTTGGTCTTCTTGACCTCGGACCCGAACACGTTCGCGGACATCTTGTGGGCCTCGTCGAAGATGATGAGGTCCCAGTCGATGTTGCACGCCTTGTCGAGGATGCCTTCGCTGTTACGTGCAAGCATGTCGAGCCGAGCGAGCCACAGCCCACCGCGGGTGAAAGGGTTCGCCTCCCCGAGGATCTTGTCGCGGGTGAGCATCTCGAACTCAAGGGCAAACTTCTCCCGCATTTCCTCGTCCCACTGGTCCACCAAGACGCCGGGCGAGACGACGAGGACGTTCGCGGCGTCCCCACGCAACAGGAGTTCCTTGATGAGGAGACCGGCCATGACGGTCTTTCCCGCGCCGGGGTCATCTGCGAGGACGTAGCGGAGCGGCTGCCGGGGCAGCATCTCACCGTACACGGCACGCAACTGGTGCGGCAGCGGGTCCACATCCGAGGTGCCGAGCGCAGCCAGGGGGTCGAACAGGTGCGCGAGCCGCATCCGGCGCGCTTCGGCGGCGAGGAGAAATGCGTCCGGGTCGGCGTCGAAAGTGAACGCGCTGCCTGGCTTGACGGCCTTGAGGTGCGGCAGCATGTCCGCGAAAATTATCTTCTCGGCAAGTCCGCCTTCTTCAGTGCGGTAGGCAACCGACGCAGAGTCGTCGGTAAGCCGGTCAACGGACAGGATTTTCGCCGGGACGGGCCCGGCAAGACCTTTAACGGTCGCCCCGACGGTGAGTACGGAGAACAGCGATTCCCCCGACGCTTCGCTCATTGCAATGCCTCCTGCTTCCTCAAGCTCCCGGCACGCACGCGATCTTGAAAACAACGTGCCAGAAATGCCTGGTTCGATTCCCAGCCGTCGGGGAACTTGACCGGCACGTTGAGGTGCACCGGCTCAGCACTCGGGTGGGCGTCGAGTAGCTCCGCGATCCCCGAACGAGCCACCACGATGCAGGCCTGCCGGTGCCGGGACGTCAGCACACAGAGTCGCCCCGACTCAAGGTGGAACGCGGTGGCGTCCCGCCGCCCGGACAGCGGGTGCAGCACGATCGTCACGTCGTATTCCCGGCCCTGGAGCCGGTTGGCGGTGTCCACGGTGATGTCCGCTCCGGCCGCGCCAAGCTGCGCGCGGATAGCCGCCACCTGGTCGCGGTGCGCGGCCCCGATGGCGATCCGGTCCGCGGTGACCGGCGCGCCGCCCGGTTCGCGCTCCGAGACCGCGACCGCTCCCCGCTCCAGCACCCGGCGTGCCAGGGCCGCGCATGCCACAGCCGCCTCCGCATCGGTCCGCAACGTGTGCCGGGCCGGCAGCTCATACAGCGCCCATCCGTTCGCCGCAGCCGTCTCCACGGCCGAGTCGACCGGCCCGTGCCCGAACCCGGCAGTGGTGAACGACAGCGACCGCTCACCAGCGGTCGTGCCGGACTGGAACCCAGTGAAGGGGTAAAACGCCTGGGCCACCACCGGCGCTGCCGAGGGCGGCAGTCGCCACGACACCGGCAGCCGGTGCACCGGTAGGTCGGGGTTGTGCCGCAGCAGCGCCGCCACCGCGGATTGCATCGGGTCCCAGGTCAGCCCAATCCACCGCTCGGTATCGACGGTGGAGAACGGGTCGAGCTGACCGGGATCACCTACGAACAAGGCCCGCTCGAACCGTCCGGCCACGCGCAGCAGCGCGTCCGACCGCATCTGGTACGCCTCGTCGACGATCGCCCAGGGCCAGCACCCGTCAGACACCATGGCCCACTTGGCGGCCGTACCGATGATGACGGACGGACCACCGAGGTCGGCGACCTTGGCGGCGACCCGGACCGTCGCGTACTGCTTGATCCGGTCGGTCGCCGTGTAGTCGGTCGCCGAGAGCCGCCCGATGTGCAGCTCCGGCGCCTTCTGCGCCAATCGGTCGATCAGGTCGTCGACCTGCTCGTTGGTCTGCGCGATGACGATCAGCGGCTCGCCAGCGCGGGCCAGCTCGGCGGCGGCGCGGACGACGAGGGTCGACTTGCCGGCCCCGGGAGGCGAGTCGACCACGACGCCGAGGTGCAGGCCGGAGCGCAGGTCGGCCAGCACCTCGGTGATGACGCGCTCGGCCTGAACCGCCGGCGGGTCCGCCTGCGCATCGGGCAGGAGCAGGGTGGTCCTGGCGCTCACCGCCGTGCCCCAGTGTCGTAGTCGAACTGCCGCAGTCGGTGCCGGGCGATGTCGAGCTCGTGGGGCGTGAAGAGCGACTCGTACTCGGGCTTGACCACCAGGGCCTCCACCGTCAGGTCGAGCCTCCCGCGCTCCCACAGCGCCGCGAACCCGTCGGACACGACCGGGCTGGCGAGCAGCTTCTTGGCGGTGGAGAGCCCACCGTGCTCGGCGATCATGCCGAGGAAGTAGGTGGCGTTGTAGCCGGCCTCGCGCCGCGCCGTCTCGTACACCCCGCGCATGGCGCGCTCGAAGTCCGCGACCGTCCCCTGGTCGCCGCCGGACTGGGCCGGTACGCCCGGCGCGTTCTCGGACCCGGTGGTCGTCTCGTCGGCGTCCGGCTCCTCTACGAGCGACTCAGCGTCGGCGAGACCCGCCGCCTGCTCGTTGCGCCGGGCGACGTAACCGCGCAGGGCGTCGACCGAGGTGAAGACCTCGTAGCCGAGTTCCTCCATCCGGGCCAGCTCCGGGTTGGCGTCCAGCTCCAGCACGACCGGGTTACCCAGCCCCGGCTGCAACCCGTCCGGCCAGTACGCCTCCGCCACACCCAGCAGACGACCGGTGGCGGGATCGGCGATCTCACTGTCGAGGGCCGGCTCGGCACAGCCCGCGGTGACCAGCTCCTCGACGAGGGCCTTCACCTGCCCAGCGCGGACGTCGTTGACCTCCTCCTCGGCGACCACGACCACCGGCCGCAGTGGCTCGACGGCCTGCCTCGTGCCGTCCCGCAGACCGGCGAGGAACCCGTTGGCGGCGTTGGCCAGCAGCTCCCGCCGGGCGGCGAGGAAGTCCAGGTAGCGGTCGGGCCGCCACAGCTGCGGGTCGGTCGGGATCCACTGGGATTCAAGCGCGCCCGGGTGCTTCTGCTCGGTCTCGGCGAAGTAGTCCTCGGGCGGCCGCTTGCCGATCGCGAGGTTGGTTTGCTGGGTGAGGAAGGAGAAGTTGGCGACGGCGTTGACCTCGGAGCGGCCGTAGCCGTGCTTGTAGAGCAGCGCCTTGGGGAAGATGTGGTGGACCTGCAGCGAGGTGAGGTGTCCCAGCATCTCGCTCTTGAGTTCCAGGCCGGAGCCGAAGTCGCGGGCGCCAAGCACCCGGGTGAGCAGGTAGAGCAGGGGGTAAAAGCGGGAGCCGCGGCCGAAGCCCTCGAAGTCCTGGCCATCGATCACCAGGTTGCCGCCGCGCCAGCGGCTGAGGCTGGTAATCAGGCCATTGATGCCGCTGCGGGCGACCGTCTCGTAGTCCTGAGTCAGGATCGTCTCGGTCGAGCCGGCGAAGCGCCCCCACAGCGCGGCGTGGATGTACCAGAAGAGCATCCGGTCGCGCTGAGTGGCGTCGGCGAACGTGCCGCCGTTGAGGTGCAGGAAGCGGGAGACCACCGGGAATGCGTAGCGACCCATCAGCACCCGGTCGTGGTCCAGGCCGAGCCGCCCGGAGATCACGTCGAGGAACCCGCTGAGGTAGCGCTCGCTGGAGTTGAGCGCCTGCGCGAAGTCGGCCGAGCCGACCCCTTCCAGGGACTCGAACTGGGCCCGGCCCGTCGCTACCGCGTTGACGTTCCGCAGCAGCCAGTCGAGGTTGAACTGGAACCCGGCGGTCGACCAGGTGCCCAGGTGCTTACGCATCGTCGAGCGGGCCTCGGGCCAGTCGGCGCAGATCTTCGCCAGCGCCAGGTCACCCTTCGAGAGCTTGGTGCCGCCCGAGTTGACCCGGTTGAAGATGTCGACGACGACCTCGACACCCTTGTCCGCCCCGGTGATCTTCTCCTGATGGAACTCGCGCTCGAGGAGATTACGCAGACGGCTGAGCCGGGTCATGTACGCCACGATTCGCGGCGCAATCGACGGGTGCGCGTTCAGCTTCCCGATTTGCGCTTCCAGTCCCTCGACGAATAGCGCGGTGACATCGACCCACGTGGGGTCGTCCTTCATCTTCGCCGGCGCGTAGAACTCGAACGTCTCCTCCTCGACGTTGAACCGCAGGCCGGTGAAGGCGGCCGGGTCACCCTCGAAGAACGCTGGCGGCCTGCCGCGGACCACCCCGTAGAGCGAGGTAATCCGCTGCTGCCCGTCGAGGAGCAGCAACTTCACCCCGCCGCCGACGTGGTCGCTGCCCCGGACCGAGCCGTGGTCGGCTTCCGTCTCCCACACCAGCAGCCCGCCGACGGGGAAGCCGAGGTAGAGCGAGCGCATCAGGCCGCGTACCTGGTCCCGGTTCCATACGTAGCCGCGCTGGAACTCGGGCAACAGCACGGTGCCCGAGTCAATCTGGTCGAGGATGGTGCCCAACTTGCTCAACCCAGCTCCCCCACGGATCTGAATGGTTGGTCTCTAGATAGCGCCGCTGCAGACGGATACGTCACGACCACTCTTCTCGCGCGTCCTCGGCGGTCGGGGCGCCGTCGTCGAAGGGTGCGGGCGGTCCGCCGTGGGTCCACGGCGTCTCCTCCCGCGTCGGGAAGGCACCGGCCGGGAAGAACGCGTCGGTGAGTGTGGTGTAGCAGAGCCGCTCCCCCACGCCCGGCACGCTGCCCGGCGGCGGCGTCAGCGACGAGCCCATCCCGCCAGCCAGCTCCAGCACCACCTCGGCGCTGCCGCCGTCGTTGCGGGCCGCCGAGACGACTGTCGCCTTCTGGTTGCTGAGCCGGTCGGGCGAGAACAGCTTCGTACCCGGGGTGACCAGCACGGGGTCGGCGGTGGTGACCGTGATCCAGGGGCGCAGGATCCGCTTCTTGCCGCTGCTGTCCACCCTGGTCGGGTCCGCTGCGGTCACCTCGCCGACGAACGCCTCGCCGGTGAGCCGGTAGTCGGCCATCACCATCGGGTCGTCGTAGGCGCGCTGCACGTCGTACGAGGCCTGGGCCCGTTCGAGTCGGTGCAGCCGCTTGGCCGCCGCCACCGCTCCGTCCCGGCGGGCCTGGGGGAAACCGCCCCCGTCGACGTACTCAGTGAAGTTCGTGAAGGCGTCGCGGTCCTCGGCCCAGCGCCCGTCGACCCGCGAGCCGGCCGGCAGGTCGCGCAGCAGCGACACCCCCTGCCACATCAGCCGCCAGGTCGGCTCGAGCTGCGACCGCAGGAGTTCCTCCAGCTCGGCGCGTCTCCGGTCGACCAGCGAGTCAGCGCTGACCGCCCGCTGGTACGCGGTCATTGCCGGCGCCAGGATCTCGTTGTCGAAGCTGGGATCGGTAACCGGGCCGGCCGGCGGCCAGGTCACCGGGTCCTCGGCGGCGGCCGCCGCCTGTGCGCCGGTCAGGCCGTCCGGCGGTGCGATCCACGCCAGGAGCGCGGCGAGCTGAGCGTCTTCTAGCGGGCTCTGACCGGTCGCCCAGTGCAGGGTCAGCGCCTGCGTCATCGCAACGAGCGAGCAGGAGCCGGGATGTTCGGCCCGCTCGGCGAAGTAGGTCAGCCAGCGGCCGAGCAGCGGCACGGACGGGTGCACCGCGTAGTCGCCGTCGGTCCGTCGGAACCGGGTGGAGCGGCCGAAGAGGCGGGTGAAGCCGGCGCCGCCCGGGTTGGGCACGAGCAGTTGGGGCGCGTCGGCGTACCGGATCCGGATGTCCTTGCCCCGATTCACCGACACCGCTTCCAGCTCACCGCGGAAGCTGTCGACGTACGGCAGGACGACGGCGGCCAGCTCGGCGGCGAAGGCGAAGCGCTGATCCCGGTTCCGCGGCTGCGGCACGATCAGCAGCGTCGGGGCGGCGTCCGGGTCGTCGCCGACCATCGCGGCGAGCGGCGCGTTCGCCTCACCGGCCATGGTCAGCGGGATGAAGACCAGGGGCCGCTCGGCGACGTGCACGTGGCGGACCAGGGTGGTCCGCTGTGCGCGGCCTTCGACAACGGCTTCGGCGCGCGCCAGGGTGGTGAGGGTGGTCATCCGGCCACCCCGCTGATCAGCTCGGCCCGCAGTCGGGCGGCGGCCCGCAGCAGCTCCGCGGCCTCCTGCTGGTCCTCGGCGGGCGCCTGCTGGTCGCGGGCGATAGCGAGGGCGATCTCCACCCGGTCGATGCCGCCCATCTCCTCCAGAGCCGCCTTGCCGAGGGCGGCGGTGCAGCCCCGGGCCTCGTGCCGGCATAGGTACGCCAGCTCGCAGCTGGCCAGGCACTCCGGCGAGTATCGCGCCTCGACCTTTTCGAGGGCGGCGATGAGCGAGGCGGGGGAACGGGTGGGCACACCCTTGTCGTCGGGCGCCAGGTCGAAGGTCAGGTCGGCGGGCAGCTCGGCGAGTAGGGCGTCGACGCGGGTCATCCGGGTCAGCTGCCGGCGTACCACGGCGATTTGCTTGCGCACGTCGACCCGGACGGCCATCGGCTGGTTGGAGAAGTCCCGGGGGCAGACCAGTACCACGTCGTGGGAGACGACCTCGGGGTCGTAGCCGGCCTCACCGAGCATCTCCCGCATGGCGAGCACGTAGACGGCGGCCTGGGTGGCCGCGGCGGCTACCTTGCCGGAGTCGGCCTGCCCGTCAATGACGGCGAACGACTTGATCTCGACGACGTGGAAGAGGCCGTCGTGCTGGAACGCGATCAGATCAGGTTCCAGGTAGGCCCGCTGCCCGGCGACCTCTAGTCGCAGCAGCGGGTGGTCGAAGAGCGTGCCGGCGCCGTCGGCCTGGGCCGCTGCGCGGGTGAGTAGGGCCTTCGCACGGGAGTAGCGCACATCCTGGCTCTCCCGGCCCGCCACCGATTCGAGGTCGTCGTAGGACACCTCGGGGACGCTCAGGTCGAGCAGGTCACGGAGCAGGCCAAGCAGCTCCGCGCAGCCGTTGGCCTTGACCTGCGCCTCGAAAACGTTGCCGCGGGTGATGGCGAACTGCGACTGACCAAACCGCGCGGGGTAGTCGACGTACGCGGCGAGCCGCTGCTTGTCGACGCCAGCGCAGTCCAGCACGGCCCGGCGAGCACAGCCCGGGTTGCCGGTGAGCGCGGCGATGGTGCGTGCATTGTGCCGGGCCGGCTCGACGCCACCCCGGATCCCGGCCAACCGCTGGCTGGTGTTGGTCACGCCAACCCCTTGATAACCCGCAGTCGGCTGCCGAAGAGTTGTTCCGCCTCGTCGAGCTGGGCTCGGGCGCGGTCCGCCGCCGCGACGCGCTGCGCCCGGTCGGCGTCGGCGTGCACCTCCAGCTCGGCGTGAGCGGCCTTGATGACGATCGTCGGGTCCGCGGCCTCGTGCCCGTCGACCGCGCCGGGGATGCTGGTGGCGAACCGGCGTAGCAGGCGGGCCACCGTGAGGGTCCGCTCCGGCATGCGCCCGACCTGCTCGGCGACCTTGATGGCGGCAGTCAGGAAGTCCACCCGAGGGCTGAGCGGGCCGATGATGCGCCGCTCCAGCGGCCAGGTTGACACGCCGAGCAGGCCACGGGCCGGCGCGAGATGCTCGACGGTCAGTGCCGAGCAGAGGTAGTAGGGCCGGGAGTGCCGCGCCGTGCGGAACGAGCGTTCCTCGTCGCGTCGTAGGTGGGTCAGCTTGGCCGCAGCGAGGCTGGGACCGGCGGAGCCGAAGAAGGCGTTGTGCACCTCGGCGATGAGCTTCGGCGCGGTGGGAGCGGACAGGAGCGTGAGAGCGTGGTGGACCTGGTCGCGCACCGACACCAGGGGCGTCTCATCCGCCGCAGGCTGACCGACGTCCGGCGTGCCGTCAGTCAGGTCGGTGAGGGCCCGCTCCCAGTCGCGCTCGGCGGACCGTAGCTCGGCGCGCAGTGCCCGGGCTCGGGCCTGGTCGCGTGCCACGACCGCCCGCCGGACCGCCGCCCGGAGGTCGTCGATCCGACGTTCGAGGTTCTCTATGGACTCGGCCACATCGAGCATGCTACAAGTTCCAGTGTTTCCCAGCAATCCCCCGCAACCAGGATTGTTGATAACGGGAACACTACTTACGGTTACGCCTGGAAGGGAGACCCGCATGGCCTGGGATCAATCCCTACTTGACCAGGTTTTCCACCGGTTGGCTGAGAGCAACGTGGCCGACGATGTGGTCGACCTCGTCCTTGCGGCCTATGTCGGCGACGATGCCCTCGACCGGGTGCTCGCCGGCGAGCCCGTCAACCTGCCCGAGCGCGATCCCGCCCTACGCCCGCGGCCTCGACCGCTCTACCTGGAGTCCATCACCGTCGCGGGCTTCCGGGGCGTCGGTCCACAACAAAGTCTCCGGCTCCAGCCGCACGCGGGGCTCACCCTCGTCGTCGGCCGCAACGGCTCCGGCAAATCCAGCTATGCAGAGGCCGTCGGGCTCGCCCTCACCGGCGACAGCGCCCGCTGGGCCGACCGCAACAGCGTCTTCAAGGACGGCTGGCGCAACCTGCACTGCGGGTCGCCCTGCGAGATCGAGGTCCAGCTCCGGGCCGAAGGAGCCGCGAAACCCATTCGAGTACGCCGCTCCTGGCGCGATGACCACACCGAGGCACACCAGGGGGTCGGCCACGTCCTGGCTGATGACGGGAACCGCTACGCGGACACCGCGGCACTGGGGTGGCAGCAGCCCCTCGATGCCTACCGTCCGTTCCTCACCGCGAGCGACCTCGCCCGGCTCGTCACCTCCACGCCCAGTGGGCTCTTCGACGCCATGGCCCCGATCCTCGGCATGGACCCGATCGTCGACGCCGACAAGCGGCTGATGCGAACGCGCAAGGACCTGAGTGGCCAGGTCTCGGCCGTCAAGACGGCGCGCGAGGCGCTGCGTACCGCGCTCGTTGGCGTCGACGACCAGCGGGCGCAGGCGGCAGTCGCGCTCCTCGCGAAGCGGGCTCCCGACCTCGAGGCACTCGACCAGTTGCTCGCCGACGCCGGTAGCGACACCAACGACCCGGTCGCCATCGCGGCCCGCCGCCTGGTCGCAGTCGCGCTGCCCGACGCGGCATACACCACCGAGGTGGCCGATGAACTCACCGCAGCGGCGGCGCACGTCGCCGACCTTTCCGCCACCCGCGCCGGGACGGCAGAGCAGGCAGCACAGCTGCTCCGGATGGCGGTCACCTTTCACGACGAACACGGCGACCGCCCGTGCCCCGTCTGCGGAACTGGCACCCTGGACGCCGCCTGGCGCACTCGCGCCGGCGACACCATCCATCAGATTCAGCGCGAAACCGTCGATGTCGAGGAGGGGCACCGGCGGCTCCAGGAGGCGCAGGCCCGGGCCGCGCGGCTGCTCGACCTGGACCGGCGAATCAGTAGCGACGACCTCGAGGCGTTGGCCAACGCGCTCGACCAGCCTGATGTGGTGAAGCGGTTCCGCGCGAAAGCGGACGAGCTCCGCTCGGCCGCAGCCCAGCTCTCCTCCGACGAGCACGCCGCGCACCTCCGGGCCGCCTACCCGCCGATGCTCGAGGCGTTCACCGAACTGCAGGATGAGACGAGCGCCTGGCTGCGACAGCGCCACGACGCCTGGCGTGAGCATGCCGTCTCGCTGCAGGACTGGCTGAATCGGGCGCGAGTCGGCGTGCAGAACGACGCGAAGCTCAAGCGGGTCAACGCCGCACGGGACTGGCTGAAAACTGCCATCACGGAGCTGCGAGACCAACGGTTCGAACCCTTCGCCCAGCGCTCGCAGGAGATCTGGGACGAGCTCCGTCAGGAGAGCAACGTCGAACCGAGCGGGATGCGGCTCGACGGCACCAACACACACCGCAAAATCTCCTTCCCCGCCCGGGTCGACGGCACCACCACCTCCGCGATGGCCGTCATGAGCCAGGGCGAGCTCCAAGCCCTCGGCCTGTCCGTGTTCCTGCCTCGCGCCTGCGCCGACGACAGCCCGTTCCGGTTCCTCATCATCGACGACCCGGTGCAGAGCATGGACCCGTCGAAGGTCGACGGCCTGGCCCAGGTGCTCGCCAGCCTGGCGGAGACCCGCCAAGTCGTGGTTTTCACCCACGACAACCGGCTGCCCGAGGCGGTACGCCGGCTGCGCATCGAAGCCACCATCTGGGCAGTGACCCGGCGCGACGAGTCGGTGGTGGAGATTCGGAAGAACAGCGACCCGATCGAGCGGTACCTCAACGACGCCACCTCAATCCTCAAGGCAGAGGAGCTGGCCGACAACGCGCGCTATCCCCTGGTGTCCGGCTTCTGCCGTTCGGCCCTGGAGGCCGCCTGTCACGACCGAATCCGGCGGGAGCGGATCGCGCGCGGTGAGCGGCACGGTGAGGTGGAAGAGCTCATCGAGAAGGCGCTGACGCTCAACCAGGTGACCGCACTGGCGCTCTTCGGCGACATGCATCAGGGCGGCAAGGTGCTCACGAGGATCAACCAGTTCGGCAGGTGGGCCGGTGACGCCTTCCATGCCTGCAAGCAGGGCGTACATGGACCGGGCGCGTTCGATCTCGAGGTGCTGGTCCGGGACGCACGCCGACTCGCGGAGCACCTGCGATGACGGCCGGCCAGCTGGTGACGATGCCGCAGAGTTGCCTGGACGCCGCCGATCAACTGCTGTCCAGCGTCGTACGCGGCACCCGTGGCGCCTGGCCCCGCGCCTGCGCATGGTTGCTCCGGCTCGCGCTCGAGGCCGCCATGGACGACTACTGGCGGCGCTGCCACCCCGAGGTGTTGCCGATGCGCGCCCGCTCGCCGCAGTTCCTGATCCTCGACCGCTACGCTGGCCGGCGCACCGCCGCCCGGGCCGGATACACCTGGTCGGCGCTGTCCCTCGCCGGGCACCACCACTGCTACGAGCTGGGTCTCACCGCAGGGGAACTGCGCCGGCTGCGGGAGATGGTGGCGACAATCATCACCGACCTCGCCGTGGAGCAGGTCGTGCGGCAACGGGGAGTCGATGAGGATGCTTGACGTGGAGCGCCTGCGGCGAGTGGCAGCGGCCGCGGACCGCTGGGCCAAGTCGCTGATCGACACCTCCGGCAACAACCGGCTGCTGTACTACCGCGATCTGAAGGCCGGCACGCTAGCCCTGGCCGCCGCCGACCCGACGGCGGTCATCCGGCTGCTCTCCGGCAAGCCGCAGACCCTCGGCCAGCTCTTCCCGTTTCAGGAATCGCGTGCGGACGCGCAGCGCCGCCTTCGAAACATTCGGGGCAAGATGCGCGAGCTGTCCGAGGAGCGCGGTCTCGACGCCGGCTACGTCGTCACCGGCATGGCGAGCTGGCGTGAGCCGGACCGCACACCCCGCGCACCGGTGATCATGCACCCGCTGCAGATCGACGCGACGACCGCTACCGAGACCGACTTCCGGCTACGGGTCGAAGCCTCGCCCATCGTCAACCCGGTGCTGCTGTTCAAGCTGGCCCGTGACTACGGCGTGACCATCACCGAGGACGAGCTACTGGCCGAGCTGCCCGAAGTCGGTTTCGCGCCAAGCGAGCTGCTCACCCGACTCAACCGTGCGGCATCGCGGGTGCCGGAGTTCGTCGCCGCCTCGACGCAGGTCATCGGCACGTTCCTCTACGAGAAGCTGCCGATGGTGCAGGACATCGAGAAGAACGGCGAGCTGCTGGCCGAGAGCGATGTGATCGCCGCGCTTGCCGGCGACGTCGCGGCCGGCACCTCGCTTGCCTCACCGGTCTCGGTCACTCCCGCGACTCCGGACACCGTCCCGCTCGGTGACGAGTTCCTGGTGCTGGACGCCGACTCGTCGCAGAGCTACGCGATCAACGCGGTCGTCGCCGGCCAGCATCTCGTCATCAAGGGTCCCCCGGGCACCGGCAAGAGTCAGACGATCGCGAACATCATCGCTGCGCTCGCCGCGCGCGGCAGTACCACGCTCTTCGTCGCCGAGAAGCGGGCCGCGATCGACGCGGTGCTCAACCGCCTTACCTCCGTCGACCTGGACGACCTCGTCATCAACCTGCACGGCGGCGGAACCAGCCGCCGCGAGCTGGCCCAGGCGCTGGGCAGCCGCTTGCAGCGCATCGCACAGGAGCGGCAGCCGCAACTGCAGGACCTCGGCCGGCAATTACTCGCCCGGCGGGAGCAGCTCGTCGCCCACGGCCACATGCTGCACCGGCGGCACGCGCCGTGGGACATGTCGGCGTACGAAATCCAGGAGCGACTGATCGCGCTCGGGGCCGGCGCCCGCACGGCATTCCGTTGGCGGGCGCCGATGCTTCAGCGGTTGGACCCGGCCATGGCCGAGCAGCTCTGGCGGGCCGTGGGCGAGCTGGCGCGTCTTGGCGCCTTTGACCGGTCCATGCCATCCAGCCCGTGGCAGGCCGCGACCGGCGCGGCGACAGCGGCGGTCCCAGAGGTCATGGCGGCGGCCGGGCAGGCCGCCTACGAGATTCTCCCCGAAACGCAGCAGTTGCTGCGCACGCTGACCGGTGACTGTGGGCTGCGACCGCCGCAGACTCGGACGGCTTGGCGGGACCTGCTCGCCCTCGTCCACGACGTCACCGGGTCGCTGGACCGCTTCACGCCGGAGGTGTTCGCCGGCGACCTCGACCGCTGGATCGCCGCCACGGCCGACCGGCGCGGCCGGAAGTCGACCATGGTGTCGCTCGGTTGGCTGGAGCGGCGGGCGGCATTGAAGGAGGTCCGCGCCCTCTGGACCAGCCCAGACAAGCCTGCCCGCAAACAACTACACGCCGGTCTGCTCGCCGTGGCCGACCAGCGCGACCGTTGGCAGCAATGCTGCCAGAACGGCAGCCAGCCGCGCGGGGCCGACTGCCTGCCGGCGGCGCTCGCCAACGCGGATCACCTGGACCGGTCCCTGGCAGTGCTGGAAGCGGTTTTGCCCGCCACGTTCACCGATGCTCCAGAGCGGCTTCAGCAACAGCTCTCCGCCCTGGCCGGCGACCAGTTGGGGTTGCAGCGGGTGGCCCGGCACAACGAGTTACGGGCGGCGTTGCTGGGGTGGAATCTGCACGCGCTACTGGCAGAGCTGGCGGAGCGCCGGGTCGGCGCCACCGAGGCCGAGCGTGTGCTGGAGTACGCCTGGCTGCACTCCATCCTTGATCACATCGCCCTCACCGATGCCCGTTATGCGGGTCTAAACGCCGAGCTGCTCACGGCCGCGGTGAGCGACTTCCAGCGGGCCGATCATCAGCACATCGAAGCGACCCCCGGTCGAATCCGCCGCGCTGCGGCGGCTCACCTGGTCGCGACGCTCGACGCCAACCCAGAGCAGCAACAGCTCGTCCGCAAGGAGGCCGCCAAGAAGGCCCGGCACCTGCCCGTGCGGGAGCTGTTCCGGGCAGCGCCGGAGGTGCTGCTGGCCGTCAAGCCCTGCTGGGCGATGAGCCCGCTACTGGTGAGCCAGGTGCTACCGGCGCAGCGCCTCTTCGACGTCGTCATCTTCGACGAGGCAAGCCAGGTCGAGCCCGTCGACGGCATCACCTCGATCATGCGGGGCCGGCAGATTGTGGTTGCTGGCGACGAACACCAGCTGCCGCCGACCCGGTTTTTCGACAGTGGCGACGACGACTCCGTCGCTGACGAAGACGGCGAGACGACGCTGACCGACGACGTGGAGTCACTGCTCCAGGCCTTCGCCACCGCGCTCCCGCTGTCACAGAACAAGCACCTCGCCTGGCACTACCGAAGCCGGGACGAGCGACTGATCGCCTTCTCCAACCTGCACATCTACGCGCCGAACGGCAACGAGCTGGTCACCTTCCCGGGCGCCGCCACGGAGGGCTGCCTGACCCACGTCCTGGTCGACAACAACCCGGTCGGCTACGGGCCGGGCGACCGGGTGAGCGCCGAGGTGGACCGGGTCGTCGGACTGATCCTGGAGCACGCGGAGAAGCGCCCGGACGAGTCGCTGGGCGTCATCACCATGGGCATCAAGCACGCCGAGCGGATCGAAGCGGCCCTGCGTCGTGCGTTGATCGACCGCGGCGGCTTCGACGAGTTCTTTCAGGAGCGGGGCGAGGAGCCCTTCTTCGTTAAGAGCATCGAACGGGTGCAGGGCGACGAGCGAGACGCGATCATTCTGTCGGTCGGCTACGGCAAGGGGCCCGACGGCCGGATGCTGTATCGGTTCGGGCCGATCAACAACAACGGCGGACACCGGCGCCTCAACGTTGCGGTGACTCGGGCGCGGCAGCGTGCCACGGTAGTCAGCTCGTTCAGCGCCCGCGACCTGGACCCGAACAAGCTCAACGCCCATGGCGCCAAGCTGCTGCGCAGCTACCTGGAGTACGCCGAAAGCCAGGGCGAGCGGCTGTCCGCCGTCGGCACCGCGCCCACACTCAATCCATTCGAGGCGGACGTGCGGGACCGGCTGACGGCGGCCGGAATTCCACTCGTCGCTCAGTACGGCGCCAGTGGCTACCGGATTGACTTCGCCGCCCAGCATCCCGACCGGCCGGGCGAAATGGTGCTGGCGATCGAGGCGGACGGGGCCACCTACCACTCGTCGCCGACCGCCCGCGACCGCGACCGGCTGCGACAGGAGCACCTGGAGCGGCTCGGTTGGCGCTTCCATCGCATCTGGTCCACCGCCTGGTTCCGGAATCGGGACCAGGAAGTCGCGCGGGTGAAGGCGGCCTACGACGCAGCCGTCGCCGAGGCGAGCCGACCGGCGGCGGTGAAGCGGCCGGTCGTGCGGCCACGGTCGGAGAGTGCCCCGCCGTCTCCCACCGCACCAATCCGAAGCATGCCGAAGCCCCAGCTCTACCCGGGCGCCCCCATCACCGAGTACAGCCGAAGGCAGCTCGCCGGCTTGGTGGCGTGGATCAATAGCGACGGGCGTCTGCGTACGGAGGAGCAGATCATCACGGAGGCGATGCAGGAGTTGGGCTTCCGCCGCCGGGGTCAGCGCATCAACGCCGCCATTCGGCTCGCGATCCAGGACGCGCGCAACAGTGGGACGCCTCGCTAGGACTCAGGAGAGACGCGCGGAGATGGTGGGCGGGTCCGTCTGCCAAAACAGTCATCGGGTTAGCGTTCGCGCCTCGTGTAGGGGCAACGGGGACGCCTGCGAGAAGGTTAGGTTGCCGGGGTGACGGATCTTGAGCGGGGCATCTACGAGCACCTGATCACCCAGCAGCTCGCCGACCAGCTCCACCGCGTCGATCCCGCCCTGATCCAGCACCGCGCCCTAGACGCTGCTGACTCACACGGCCCCCTCACCCGTCACCTCGCCGCCCTGATCAGCCGCGCTCTCCAAGCCGTCCCTGGCGGCGACGACAAGCTGCACCACCAGGTCGAGCTGACCAACCGCATTGCCGAAGCCATCGCCGTCCTCAGCCCGGCCGCAACAAATCACAGCGACCAGGTAGCCGACGCCAAAAACCTCCTACACGCCATCGCCGCCCCGCCCACCCCGCCGGCGCAACCGACCTTTCCGCAGCGCCCGACCACCCCGCTCTCCACCGGCGCTCTCCTGGTGAACGGCAAGCACCAGCCCCGGATCGGCCACGAGGTCACCCACGAGATGGCCTCCGCAGAGCACGTCGACCTGCTCTGCGCCTTCATCAAGTGGCACGGCCTGCGCATCGTCGAGCCCGCCATCCGCGACCTGATCCGACGCGGCGGCCGACTCCGTGTCATCACCACGACCTACATGGGCGCGACCGACCAACGAGCCCTCGACCGACTCGCCGAGCTGGGCGCCGATATCAAGGTCTCCTACGAGACCCGGACGACCCGGCTGCACGCCAAGGCGTGGCTGTTCCGTCGAACCAACGGCACCACCACCGCGTACGTGGGCTCCTCAAATCTCTCGAAGTCGGCGCTGGTCGACGGGGTGGAGTGGAACGTCCGGATCTCGAACATCGAGCAGCCGCACGTCATCGACACCTTCACCGCGACGTTCGAGGACTACTGGAACGACCCGGCGTTCGAGGACTACGACGCCGCCAAGGACGCTGAGCGGCTCCGGCAGGCGCTCAGCGGTGAGCGCGCTGACGACGTACCGACCCAGATCGCGAACCTGGATGTGCGGCCGTACCCGTATCAGGCGGAGATCCTGGCCGACCTGGATGCGGAGCGGCAGGTGCACGGCCGGCACCGCAACCTGGTCGTGATGGCGACGGGCACCGGCAAGACGGTGGTGGCAGCGCTGGATTACCGGCGGCTACATCGGGCAGGCCAAGTCGACTCGCTGCTCTTCGTCGCGCACCAGGAGCAGATCCTCAAGCAGAGCATGTCGACGTTCCGCCAGGTCATGGGTGACGGCAGCTTCGGCGAGATGCTGGTCGGGGGCAAGGAGCCGACCCACTGGAAGCACGTCTTCGCCTCGATCCAGTCGCTGCACCGCCGGGAGATCAACCCCGACGCGTACGACATGGTGATCGTTGACGAGTTCCACCACGCGGAAGCGCCGACGTACGCCCGGTTGTTGGAGCGGCTGCGGCCGCGCGTACTGCTGGGACTGACGGCGACCCCCGACCGGGCCGACGGCGGTGATGTGCGTCGGTGGTTCGACGGCCACGCGGCGGTGGAGCTGCACCTGTGGGACGCGCTGGAGCGGCAGTTGCTGGCGCCGTTCCAGTACTTCGGAGTGCACGACGACGTAGATCTGTCACACCTGCGGTGGAAGCGCGGGCAAGGGTACGACCCGGCGGAGCTGGACGGCCTCTACACCGGCAACCACGCGCGGGCACGGATGGTCCTGAAGGCGGTACAGGACACGGCCGACGTGGGTCGGATGCGGGCGCTCGGGTTCTGCGTAAGCATCGGGCACGCCGAGTTCATGGCGGACTGGTTTACCCGGCACGGCGTACCCTCGGCGGCGGTGACCTCGCGGGCGGACCGCACGACGAGGGACGGCCTGCTGCGGGAGTTCAAGGCCGGCAAACTCCGCGTGCTGTTCACCGTCGACCTGTTCAACGAGGGTGTCGACCTGCCGATGGTCGACACGATCCTGATGCTGCGGCCCACCGAAAGCGCGACGATCTTCCTTCAGCAGCTCGGCCGTGGGCTGCGGCTCGACGACGACAAACCCTGTCTGACGGTGCTCGACTTCATCGGCGGCCAGCACGCCAACTTCCGCTTCGACCTGCGGTGGCGGGCACTGACCGGGGTCAGCCGTCGGGCCGTCGAGGCGGCCGTCCGGGACGGCTTCCCGTCGCTGCCGAGCGGCTGCCACGTCGAGCTGGACCGGGTGGCGAAGGAGGTCGTGCTCGCCAACCTGAAGTCGGCCCTGCCGACCTCGAAGAACGGCCTGGTGGCGGAGCTGCGGCAGCTCGGTGACGTGAGCCTGGCCGAGTTCCTGCGGGAGACCGGCCTGGAAGTCGAGGACGTCTACCGGTCGGCGAGCATCGGCGGGTGGGCCGGGCTGCGGCGGCTCGCCGGCATCGAGACCTCGACCGCCGGGCCGGACGACCGCGAGCTCGGCCGGGCTATCGGGCGAATGTTGCACATCGACGACGTAGACCGGCTGTCCCTGCTGGCGCGGGTCGCAGGCGGCGAGCACCCTGGCCGCGGACGGCTGCTGGACATGCTGCACTTCAGTCTCTGGGGGCCGTCGGTGTCGCTGACCGAGCGCGATGCCCGGCTGAAGCGGCTCTGGGCGGAGCCGGCGCGCTGCGCCGAGCTGCGCCAGGTCGCCGAGGTCCTACGGGATCGGATCCACCGGGTCACACCGGAGCCGGCGTCGAACCGGGTGCCACTGCGGGTGCACGCCCGCTACAGCCGAAACGAGGCGTGCGCGGCCTTCGGGATGGCGAACCCGGGGTCGCTGCGCGAGGGCGTGAAGTGGCTGCCGGACGAGCAGGCCGACCTCTTCTTCGTCACCCTGGTCAAGTCCGAGGAGCACTACTCCCCCACCACGATGTACGCCGACCGGGCCATCACCGACAGCCTGTTTCAGTGGGAGTCGCAGAGCACCACGTCGTCGGCGTCGGGGACCGGGCAGCGCTACATCCAGCACGCCGAAATCGGGTCGACGGTGCACCTGTTCGTCCGGGAGATTAAGCTCGCCGACCGCGACCTGGGCGCGCCGCCGTACCTGTACGCCGGACCAATGACGTACCAGGAGCACGCCGGCGAACGGCCTATGCGGATTCTCTGGCGGCTGCACCACCCGCTCCCCGCCGACACGTACGCCGCCGCCCGGGCCATCGCCGCATGACCTCCGAAAGCGGGAGGTGCACGATTCGTGACGCGAGTCCATAGGCTCTCCTGCAAACCGGCACCTTCGTCGTCCAAATGGGGCCTACCCCTATGCCTGAAAGGTCGCTAGGTTTCGCAGGTGCAAATGCGTCTGGGGCCTGCCCGACTCCTGGTTGCCGCCCTGCTACTCGTGCCCGGTATAACCGCGACGTCGTGTTCGAGCATCACCAACCGAGTCGGGGGCTTCCCACACACTTGGGTAGGGGCGGACACCACGAGCGCGGTCATGATTCAAATTACCCGGCAGGCAGGCACCCTCTCGGGAACACTGGACCAGACCAGCCTGGACAGCGCCGACCCGACCACGACGACGTCGACGCACGCGGCCTTCACGGGCACGATGGACGGCGAGGCAATGACCCTCAGCTTCCCCCAGGGGCTCGGATTCGTTACCAACCTTTCCGGCACGGTGTCCGGCTCGGAGATGACGCTGCAGGTGCCGCAAGACGACGGCTCGACCGCATCACTTACGCTCGCACCGGCGTCCACCGACACCTACAACCGCAAGGTTGCGGAGGTGCAAGCGAAGGCTGATGCCAACCGGGCAGGTCGACAGGCGGTTGCGGCGAGTGCAGCCGCAGCAGCTTCTCTGCAAGAAAGCCGGCAGCAGATCGCAAAGGCAGCTGAAGATGTGGCGCAGGACGCCGCGGTCGTACGGGATGGGCTTGCCAAGCCGCCCTCCTTCTCAGATTTCGAAAGGGACTTGACCGCCGCAAAGCAGGGTCTGGCGAGCGCGAAGACCAACGCCGCGATGGCTGATAGAGAGCACGACGAGTCGTCGGCGTGCAGCGACGCCTACAGTGCCGAGAGCGATGCCTACAGCGTCGAAAGCGACTCCTACAGCATCGACAGCGACATGAGCAGCCTGACGAGCGACATCCAAGCGCTCAAGGACGCTGCTACGCTGCTCGACCGTGATCTATCCGCATTTAAGCAGGCCGCCGCTGCGCTGCCCGGGTACACACCGCCTAACGCACCAGATGCCGAACACGTCAAGGATCTCCTGGATCAGGTATCGGTGAAGACTGCGGCTTGGAAAAAGAAGGGGGCCAGCTACCAAAACGAGGTCGCCAAGCTCCTGAAGGAGGCTAGGGCTGTCGCTGCTCAAGCCCAAAAGGACCACTGTTAACCAGTCGGCATTCGCTGCCGCGCCTCAGCTGTTGATATGCGCGAGCACCCCGCGGTTCCGCTCATCGCCATCGGCTGCCAGGCGACGCCCGGTGAGAAGTACGCCGTGTCCGCTGCGGCGACTCGACCGCCTGCCGTTTGCCGAGGAAGACTCGCGTGTCGTACGGACGCACGGCCGTCATCAGATCACCGAACGTGCTGGCGGTGCGCTGCGCGTACCGGCTGAAGATCGCTGGACCGCTCCGTCCGGAGACGGCGGCGGGTCGGCGGCGGTGGAGGGCCGCGGACTGCAACTTCCGTGGCCGCGGAGGAGAAGACATGCGCCGGTCACAGGGACTCACAGCGCGAGTTGCTAGATGTGAGTGCGCGGTCGGTCCCGGGGTCTGTCTGTCGTTGGCGACCGCCGCCGGCAGACCTGGACCGGCGGCGAGGCGCCTGCCTCGCCTCTGCCGCGCGGTCCGGACCGTCGCCTGGTGCGGGCCGCACGGCGGGCGGGGGCCGTCGTCCCGGGGGTTGCGCGGGTGTGGGCGGGTTCGGCGGCATGCGGGGCCACCAGGCCACCGCACGCGCCGCCTGATCCGCCCGCTGATCAGGCGGTCCTACCTTCATGATCGGACACGGCGTGGGTGGGGAACTCGTCGTCGTGGTCGGTGTCGGTGTAGGGCAGGTCGACGAGGCGGTGACGGCCGCTGCTGTCGGCCCGTTGCCAGACCTGGTCAGCGGGGCTGGCATCGAGTGCGGCACGCAGCTCGGCGGTGGTGGTGGCGATGACCGTCTTCAGGTTGATGCCGGCGACGCGGTGGTGCAGGTTCGCCTCCCGCCAGGCGGAGGGTAGATGGAACAGGACTGGCCACGCCCAGTTGCTGAGGCAGACCAGCCGTTCGTACTTGGCGATTTTCTCGGTGAGGATGTTGAGGCGTTCGCGGCCGGTGTCGTACTCGAGAAAGAACGGCACGGACCGTCCGTGCTCGGTCCACACCCCGGCGCCGTCGGGGCGGGGCAGTCCGGTCGGTCCGTGGACCATCATCTGCGGGTTGCCGCCTCTGCGGTAGAACACGCCGGGCTCGTGGAAGGCGGACGCGGGCTGCCACCGGTCCAGGGCCGTGTTGGGGTGGGTGCGGGCGTGGGCGGCGAGGTCGATGAAGACCTGGTTGCCGCCGAGCAGGTGCGGCAGGTCCGGCCGGGCGGTCAGGGACTGCTTTCGGCGGCGGGCCTGGTCCCGGCGTGGTCGTCCGAGTCCGCGTTGGGCGTGGACGTGGTCGTAGCCGAGCTGGTCCAGGACGTAGTGGTACGGGTAGGAGCCGCCGTAGGCCCGGTTGGGTCGGAACCGGTCTGTCGCCCGCAGGACGGTGAGGCGGCGTAGCCGGCGCTGGGCGAAGTCCAGGGACGGGAACAGTGCGGCGCCGATCTGATCGGTGGTGAGGACTCCATGGTCGTAGAGCCAGCTGAGGAGGCGGTCGTCGCGGGCGGTGATGCTGGCCTGTAGACGCAGCAGCGGGTCCGGAGCCGGTAGCGGTTTACGCATGGGCTACCCCTGGGGGGATACCCCACACATGAGGGTGTGTCTGGAGCCGGCCCGCACTCCTGAAAGGGGGCTGACCTGGGCTGTAGGCGGGATCGGCGGGTCGGTTTGGGGGTCAGGATCAAGGCGGACGGTGCAACGGAGACCGACACCGACGCCGACACGGCCGGCCACACCGGTTCCGCCTTGACAGTGGTTTGAAAGCGAGTGCGCCGCAGGTCGGTGACGACTCTGGTGGCGCGGGTGAGGGTCGCTGAGCTGGGTCAGCACGCTTGTCGCTCCTTCGAGGATCCGAACAGGGGGATGGAGAGCAAGGTGTGCACTGGTCGCCCTGCCGTGACGGGCGGGCCGGTGTTCGCTCTGCCAGGTCGGGTCAGGTTCTGTCAGGAGACGGGCTTCCTGACAGACCCGTGTGCTGGTCTCACGGCGACTGCTATGGCTGACAGAGGTCGCAGATTGTGGTTCTGTCACGCGGCCTCCCGGTGTGACAGGTCCGGCGCGGGTGGGGTGCTCTCGCCGCGCAGGACGCGCACGAGCGTGGAGGCGGTGGCGTTGGACAGTTGGTGCCCGTCCGCGCGCAGCTGTCCGGCGAGGGCCTTGCGGGACAGGGGTGTTCCGTGGGCGTCGAGGGCGCGGGCGGCGGTCCGGGCGGCCGGGACCAGCGCGGTGATCCCCGGGCCTCGGTCCCGGACCGGCGTGTCCTCGGCCCGTCGGTCCGGGACCGCCGGGTCCTGGTCCGCCGGGTCCTGGTCCGCCGGGTCCTGGTCCGCCGGGGCGGGGTCCGCCGGGTCCTGGTCCGCCGGGTCCTGGTCCGCCGGGTCCTGGTCCGCCGGGGCGGGGACCGCCGGGGCGGGGACCGCCGGGGCGGGGACCGCCGGGGCGGGGACCGCCGGGGCGGGGACCGCCGGGGCGGGGACCGCGGCGATGCAGTCCCGGACCGCTTCAGTGCTCGCGGGGGCCGGCAGTGGCGGTGCGGGGACCGGCTCGCGGGTGTCCGGGACCGCGGCGTCCGCGACCAGCGGCGGTCCTGGGGCGACCCGCGTGGGGCGGGCGGTGCGGTCGGGTGGGACGGGGTCGGCGCGGCCGAGGGCGATCTTCACCATCGTCAGGAAGCCGAGCGCCGGCAGCGCGGCGGCGATCCAGCCGATCGCCGACGCTTCCGCCTCCACCACCTGGGCGGCGAGGGACAGGAACACCGCCACTGTCAGGACGGTCGCCGGGAAGGCGACGCTGGTGCCCAGGCGGCGGTGGCGGCGCAGTTCCAGACCGGCGGCGATCGAAGTCAACTCCAGCACGACCGCGTCGGCCCAGGCGAGCCAGCCCGGCTGGCCGTGTGCCGCCGCCACGTCATGCACGTGCCGGAAGGAAGCCGCGCCGGCCGCGCCACCGATCAACAACATGATCAGCACCTGGATGCGGTTCTCCAGCCGCTCCCGCCCCGACCGCTGATCGGCGGAGACATCGTGGGATCGCTGTTCAGGCGTCGCCAACGGCCCACCCCCCATGGCGAGGCAGCACGTGCGCAATCTTGACGACCGTCGTCGTACAGGGGCGGACCGACCTGGCAGTCGGCTTCGCGTGATTGATGTTGGTTGATGTCATGTTCGTGCTCCAGTTGAATGATGTTCACGGTGCGGGCGATGTGGGGGTGCAGTTCAGGTCCGCTCGGATCAGGGCTTGGGCCGGCGCGACCTGCCGACTGACGCCCGTCCGGGCGGAACCCCTCCTGCAATGCGCAGGGGCAGGCACCAGGCCAGCAGGCGTCGCCACAACCGGCACAGCAGGCTGCGATCAACAGGCGGACACGGGGGGGCCACGCCGAGCCACAAGGGGTCAGGACTCTCGCCACCGGCAGCGCTCGACAAGCGCCATGGTGGTGCGGCGGCTCAACTCGCCGACGAACGATCCTTCATGTGGGGCCTCCCTCTCTCGACATTCCCAGCACCGTCGGCGCGAACAAGAGCAGGCAACCCGACTCTGGGAGTGCCTGCTCGCCTCTTTCTGGCCGACCGCGCCAGCCGGCAGTGCGGGAACGTGTATCCATTACGCCCCGGGAACACCGTCGAGTCAACCCCGATTCCACGCGGATCGGCCACGGAGCCTTGACGTCAGTCCGGTGGAGTGTTAATCAGTCCGTTCCTGTTGCTCGCACTCCGCCTGGATCCGCCCAGTCATGGTCGAAAACCTCCAGATCTGGCCACCCCCGTGGTAGGGGCCGGCCGCACCAGGGGCCCCGCGTGGTGGTGATGATCTGGTCGGCCGGCGCGGGCTCACTTCCCCGCTGGATACGGGTCAGGTGACGCCGTCGGCCAGTGCACGAGTGGTGCGTACCTCCGTCAGGCCGGCGTCGCCCAGCGGAAGGGTGTCGCCGGCGGCGGCCTCGGCACGGCCCCCGGAACGACACCGACAGCCACCGCGGCGCGCGCGGCCGCCACGATCGCCCCGGCACGGCGGAACCCGGACAGGCCAGGAGTGGAAACAGTCATGCCCGTGAGGGTGGTGGCGCAACAGAACCACCTACCCGAGTCCACCTGACAGCGAGTCGAATTGTGGCGTAGGTAAGGGCTCACCCGGGAGGAGGTGCTCCATCGGCATCAGGGCTGCACCACCGCGGGCAGGTGGTTGCGGTGCGCGGGCACCCCGGCGGCGAGCCGCCGTGGTTGCGCATCAGCGGTACGAGCACCCGTGCGGACGACCGGGGTGGTGTCCGGTGGCGATCCACTGCGAACACGGACCACGCGTCGTACCCGCTAGCGTGGCGTCAGCCTCGCCCGGAGACGCTTGGAGGAGCCCGCGATGATCGACCACCTGTCAGTCCAGGTCCGCGACGTAAAGGCGAGCGGCGCCTTCTACGACGCCGTGCTCGCCCCGCTCGGCGGCCGCCGCCTCCTGGAGTTCCCGAACGTCGTCGGCTACGGCCGGGACCGTCCCGACTTCTGGCTAGGCCCGACCGAAACCCGCGGCGAGGCCCGCGAGCTGCACCTGGCCTTCACGGCCGATGACCGCGCCGCCGTCCAGGCGTTCCACGACGCCGCCGTCAAGGCCGGCGCGGAGGTCCTGCACGCGCCCCGGATCTGGCCGGAGTACCACCGGACCTACTTCGCCGCATTCGTCCGTGACCCGGACGGCAACAACGTCGAAGCCGTCTGCCATGCCCCCGAGTGATCACGCGTTAGGTTGACGACATGGAGCAGCGGATCAGCCTGATCACCCTCGGAGTCACGGACGTGGCGCGCGCAAAGGCGTTCTATGAGCACCTTGGCTGGCGCGGCCAGGAGGTCGAGGAGACGGTCTTCCTTCAGGCCGGCGGCCTGGCGTTGGTGCTGTGGGGCCGCGACAAGCTGGCCGACGACGCGGGCATCGACGATCGAGGCACCGACGGCTTCGGCGGGGTGACCCTGGCGCAGAACGTCCGCTCGCGGGCCGAGGTCGACGAGGTGATCGCCGTGGCGGTGGCCGCCGGTGCCGAGATGACCAGACCCGCCCGGGAGACGTTCTACGGCGGCTACGCCGGCTACTTCACCGATCCCGACGGTCACGTGTGGGAGATCGCCTGGAACCCCGCCTTCCCCCTCGCCGAGGACGGCACCATCACCGTCCCCGACTTCGGCGCCATTGGCTGAGCCAGGCAGAAGGGCCGGCAAACCAGCGCGTCAGGGTTCGGTCGGTGGGCAGAGCAGCCGGTCCAGCAGCGGTAGCTGTAGGGGATCCAGGCAGAGCGTGATCAGGGCGGGGTCCGGCGACGGCGCGGCAGTAGGCGGGGCCGCAGCAGTGGACGAGGCCGCAGCAGTGGACGAGGCCGCAGCAGTGGGCAAAATCGGGCGGGCCACCGGTGGCGGGTCCGTGGTCGGAGCCGGAGCGGTCGGCGGGTCCACAGCGGTGGACGCCGCCGGCGCAACCGGGACCGGCGGCCGCACGGAAGTCGTGCTCGATGGGCCATGTGGCGCGCCGGCTGTGGTTCGGGCCTGCACCGTACGGCCGACCGACCCGGCCCTCCCGCGCTCCGGCGCCACCGGCCCGATGGGAAGGACCGGCACGAGTGCGTCGATAGCCGTCGGAGCGTCGGTAATGGCGATCGTGGTGGCTGCTGCCCGCTGCACAGTGCCTGCCTGCTCGGGCCCGAGAGCGCCGGGGCCCAGTGTCCCGAACACCACCGTCGCGACGGCGGCGACGGCGATCACCCGGCGATCGGGGCGTACCGCCGTCAGCGGCGCTTGGTCCGGCTCGACAAACGGCGGCGGCGTCGGCCGCGCGCCCTGGTGGGCGTCCAGCAGGGCGTCGAGCTGCGCGGTGACGGCGGCGCGTTCCCCGGCGGCGGCAGCGACGGCGAGGGTGAGGTAGAAGCGGGCGTTCACCGCGGCGGCGGCCGGCACCAGCAGGCCAGCGAGCCGGCTGCGGTCGGTGGTGTGCAGCAGGGTGAGGGGTACGTCGGAATGGTGCGCGGGGTCGGCCAGGTCCGCATACCGCCATTCGCGCCAGCGCTCGCGCCCGGCGAAGGCCACCCGGTGGCTGGTCACGACGGCCACGCCGGCGTCGACGACCCGCAGGCCGGTCGGCAGGGTATTGCCGGGTGTCTCGGCGCAGGTGACGGGGCCGGGCGTCGGCAGGCCGGCGACGTGCCGCGCCTCGGCCTCGACCAGCTCGGCGGCGGGGACGACGCGGAAGACGAGTTCATCGTCGTCGAGGTCCACCGGCAGGCCGGTGCGTGGCTGCGTACACCCGAGGAAGCCGGCGGCTTCGATGCGGAGCCGGACCAGGTGGTCGTTGCGGCGCAGCCAGGCGTCGGTGGCGTCGCGGTACGCGCGCTGCCGGCGCTCGTTCTCGCGCTCGGCCCAGGCGATCCGCCAGGGGGAGCGTGCCAGTGAGGTCACGGTCACACGTGGTACAACCGGTCACGTACGTGACAGGCAACGCGGGCGGGATCGATGCATCCCTTTGCGCCCGAAAGGAGAGAATTGACGGGCATACGCGGGGACGGCCGCGGAGCTAGCCTGCGCAGGACTCCCACAGCCAAGGAGCTTCCTGATGCTCGATGACATGCGCGTGCTGCGTGACGCGGTGCGGGAGTACCGCGTCGCGGCGACGGCCGCCGGTCTCGACTGGCCGGACCAGGCCGAGTCGCCGGCCGGGCAACCGCCGGACGTGGTCTACCGGATCTTCGGCGTGGATCACATCGCGGAGCAGCTGACGTGGTTGCAGTCGCAGCGCTGGCCCGCCCGGCACCTGCTGCCCAACGTCGGCTGGCGGATGCCCTGGCCGGAGGGCAGGGACGCGTTGGACTATCTGGGGCTGTCGATCGGCACGCCGTTCCCCTGGCGGCAGCAACTGCCCCTGTTCCACTTCGATGCCATTCTCTACACGTTCGTCCTCGCGGGCGAGCACGAGGGTGAGATCTGGCGCTACGAAATCTCCCCTGATGCCTGGGATTCGGTCCGTGCCGCCACCAGCCTCGCCACGCTCTTCGACCAGTGGACCAGGGGAATCGCCGCCGGTGTGGTCGTCTACGACGCGGACAGCAAATGGCTCCTGGTCGACGATGTGGGCTCCGCTCCCGGTCTCGACCCGTTGGCCTTCCCGGTGGCCCCGATCGAGGAGACGCTGCTGCGAGCACGGCAGCGCGAGTGCGGGGTGAACATGGCCATCATCGAGGACGGCTTCGAACACACCGAGGAGTTGTCCGACGCCATCGACGCCGCCAAGGCGTCGATCGGGGCGTAGCCCGGTGCCGGCGGCCGTCCGGGTGACAACCGGAACAGCCGCCGGCAATGCGCGGCGCTACGAAACTAGGATGCGACTACGGGCGCAGTGAGGTGAAAAACTGCCTCAGCTCCCCGGCGAGCAGGTCCGGCTCCTCCAACGGCATGAAGTGCCCGCCCCGGCCCGGCTCGCTCCAGTGCCGGATGTCGGTGCAGGCCCGCTCGGCGATCGAGCGGGGGAAGCTGGCCTGCGAGGGTTCGGTGCTCACCGTGAACGCGGCGGGCACGGTGATCATGGGCCGTGGCGTGTTGTGGTCGAAGTCGACATACTGCCGGAACGACGAGCCGATCGTGTCGGTCGCCCAGTACAGCGTGATGATCGTGAGCAGGGTGTCCCGGTCGATGCTGTTCGCCAGGTCCCCGTGGTTGTCGCTCCAGTCCCGGTACTTGTCGACGAGCCAGGCGGCCAGCCCGGCCGGGGAGTCGACCAGCGCCGCCGCGAGGGTGTCCGGTCGGGTGCCCATGATGGCGCTGTAGCCGCCGTCGGTCTCGTCGTACGCGGCCTCGGCGTCCAGGTAGGCCTGCTCGGCCGCCGACAGCGGCCGGGCGTCGAAGCTGGCCGGGAACGGTGGGTGGATCATGTGGATGCCGGCCACCTGCTCCGGGTACAGGGCACCGAGCCAGCCGGTGACGACCCCGCCGACGTCGCCGCCGAAGGCGCCGTAACGCTGATAGCCGAGCACGTCGGTCATCAGCTCGTGCAGCGTACGGGCCAGCACCGCCCGGGTCAGCGGTTCCTTCGGCAGCTCCGAGTAGGCGAACCCGGGCAGGGACGGCACCACCACGTCGAACGCGTCGGCGGGGTCGCCGCCGTACCGGGCGGGGTCGGTGAGCCGGTCGACCAGCGGCAGCATCTCGACGAAGCTGCTGGGCCAGCCGTGGCTGAGGATCAGCGGCAGCGTCGCGGGCGCGCCGGCCGGACGGACCGCGCGCACGTGCAGGAAGTGCAGCTTCCGGCCGCCGACGAGGGCCAGGTGGTGCGGGTACGCGTTGAGCTCGGCCTCGCGAGCTCGCCAGTCGAACCCGTCGTGCCAGTAGGGCACCAGGTCCCGCAGGTAGTCGGGATCGACGCCGCCCTGCCACGGCTGGGTGCCGCTGCGGTCGGTGAAGCGGGTACGGGCCAGTCGGGCCCGCAGGTCGTCAAGGACCGCATCGGACACGTCGACGCGGAAGGAAGAGAAAGACATTGGTCCTCCGAAGAAGGAGGGCGCACTCCCCGACGCGGAAGGTCAGCTGAGGGGGACGGCCGAGAGGAGCGCCCAGGAATGACGATGGGTGGTCACCGGGCTCACCTCCTCTCGTGGCTGACGAAGATCACCTTACACAGGACCGCTCCGTTCCAGAAGAGCCGGGCCGCGCCGCCGCCCGGGGCATCCGGATGCGGCGGCACGGCGGCGGCACGGCATGGCTGGATCAGGCCGGCTGACCGCCCTCCGGCATCTCGAAGACCCGGCGGACGTCCACCTCGACCTCGCCGATCGTCTCGGCGAAGATGTCGGCGAACCGCCGCCCCCACTCCACCGCCTCCTCCTGGGAACGCACGTCCACCAGTGCGAACCCGGCGATCAGCTCCTTGGTCTCGGTGAACGGACCGTCGGTGACGGTGGTCTTGCCGCCGCTCACGGTGATCCGAGTCGCGCCCTTGGAGGTCTCGCAGAGCCCCTCGGCGGCGAGCAGTATCCCGGACTGCGCCACCTCCTTCATGAAGGCGTCCATCCGTACGATGAACTCCGGGCTCGGGTTGAACGCCTCGGGCAGGTTCTCGTCGAGCTTGTGCATCAGCATGTAGCGCATGGTTTTCGGTCCTCTCGTGATCAATGAAACGACGGTCAGCGGGCGAGCTGCCGGCCGCAGAGCGCCGTCAGCCAGGCGAAGATGACAGCGCAGCCGAGCGCCATCCGGACGCTGATGGTGTCCTGGTCGGGCCAGGCCAGCAGCACGACGGCGGCCAACGCGCAGCCGAGGGAGAACGCCGCCCAGCCCCGCTCCCCGGCCCGCGACGACCGACGGGCGAAGACGAGACAGGCCACGACCAGCGACCCGAAGGCCAGCATCGCCCCGACACCGTGGCCGACGGCATGCCAGCTCAACGTGTCCGGCGCGCCCTCCGGCGCACCGGCCGGCCAGCCCATGCTGGGGTCGGAGACCAGCACCCCGCCGATGATCAGGCCGACGCCGTGTACGGCGACGAGCGCCGGTCCCCACGTGCCGGCCGGCTCGCCGCGAAGCGTCCGGCGCAGCCCGACCGCACCGGCCAGGGCGAGCAGCCCGGTCAGCACGAAGTTGGTGATCTGGATCCAGCCCAGATCGCCCAGGGCCAGCAGGCTGAGCGGCTGCCGGCTCAGGTCGAACCCGTCCCGGGTGAGCACCTGGGCCGCCGCCACCACCCCGAACAGCGGGCCGGCGACAACTCCACCGGCCAGCAGCGCCCTGGTCGTCGTACGCCGGGAGTCGACGCCCGCCACCGCGGACCCTGCGCTCATCGCGTTCGCCGTCGTCATGTCGATCTCCTCGTCTCTGCCGGCCGGTCGCCGGTCCCGCGCGCCGGTGCGAGCCGGCTTTCACTGACGCGTCGAGCGGCCGGCACGGGATACGACATGACGGTCGAACATTTTTCAGCGGGCCGGCGCGACGCCTCGGGCGCAGTCGGCGGCGCGGGCGAGCAGCAGCGCGCGCTCACGTTCGTTGCCGGTCAGTTCGGCGGCGCGAGTGAACTCGGCCCGCGCCTCGTCGTATCGGCCCAGCTTCGCCAGCAGGTCCCCGAGCACGCTCGGTAGCAGGTGGTAGCCGGCCAGGGCCGGCTCCTCGGCCAGCGCCCGGGCCAGGTCCAGGCCGGCGGCCGGGCCGTCGGCGAAGGAGACCGCGACGGCCCGGTTCAGCTCCACGACCGGCGACGGCACGACCCGGGCCAGCTCCGCGTAGCCGGCCGCGATCCGCGCCCAGTCCGTCTCCTGCGGGGTACGCGCCCGCGCGTGACAGGACGCGATCTCCGCCTGAAGGGTGTACGGGCCGGGTGGGATGTCGGCGGCTCGGGCCTGGTCGAGGGCGGCCAGGCCCCGGCGGATCAGCATCTGGTCCCACCGTCCGCGGTCCTGTTCCATGAGCAGGATCGGCTCTCCGGTGGGGTCGACCCGGGCGGCGGTGCGGGACGCCTGGATCTCGAGCAGCGCGGCGAGCCCGTGCACCTCCGGTTCTGCGGGCATCAGCCCCTGAAGGACGCGGGCCAGGCGCAGCGCGTCCGCGCAGAGGGCCGGACGCATCCAGTCGTCGCCGGCGGTCGCCGAGTAGCCCTCGTTGAAGATCAGATAGATCACCTTCAGCACGGAGGCGAGTCGTTCGCCGCGCTCCAGGACGCCGGGCACCTCGAACGGCACCTTCGCCTCGGCCAGGGTCTTCTTGGCCCGGGTGATCCGCTGCGCGACGGTCGCCTCGGGCACCAGGAACGCCCGGGCGATCTCCTCGGTCTTGAGCCCGCCGAGCATCCGCAGGGTCAGCGCCGCCCGCCCCTGCGGCGACAACACCGGGTGGCAGGCGGTGAAGACCAGGCGCAGGAGGTCGTCGTCGATCCGTTCCTCGAAGGCGGCGTCAAAGTCGGGGGTGAACTGCTCGTCGCCGAGGTCGCGCCCGAGGTCGGCGACCCGGCGTTCGAGCAGGCTCCGGCGGCGCAGCGCGTCGATAGCCCGTCGTTTGCCGACCGTGGTGAGCCAGGCGCCCGGGTTGGCCGGCACCCCGTCGCGCGGCCACTGTTCCAGGGCTGCCACCAACGCGTCCTGGGCCAACTCCTCGGCCCAGCCCACGTCACGCACCAGGCCGGCCAGGGCGGCGATCACCCGCCCGGCCTCGATCCGCCATACCGCCTCGACGGTGCGGTGCACCTGCTCGTCCCCCATGACCGCCCATCACAGCAGGCCGGTCCAGTTGGGACAAGGAACACCGCGTAACCAGGCGTCAGCCGGCCCGCCGCCGGTCCGGCAGCGGGCCTCGGGCCGGAAACCGCGACTGGGTACGCGGCGGGTACGCCTCGCAGTGCTCGGCCCAGTGCTCGGCGGCGGTGGCGAGGGCATCCGCGGAGACGGTGAGGATCAGCGGGTAGATGGCGGTCGACGGGCGGCGCATCCACGGTGGCAGCGACTCGGCGGTGAACTCCACGGTCAGCTCCAACCGACGACGGCGGAGCATCCGGGTCCGCAGGGCCAGGTTGGGTTCGCTGAAGCGGACCAGCGCCGGTGGTGAGCTCGAACCGAGGGCGGCGGTGGCCTGCCCGTGCAGCCAACCGCCGAGCGCGCGGGCTTCCTCGACCATCAGGCTCGGGTAGTGATGCGACCAGGTCTGGCCGTCAGCGGTGCGGGCGTCCACCTCGATGAGCAGCCAGTCGTGCCAACCGGGCGCGGCTCGGCCCGGGTCGTCGGGCGGGTCGACCCCGGGCTGGTAGCCGACGGGGCGTATCCGCACCCGCGCGCCATCGTCAGACCGGATCTCCACTCGATCATTCTGGCCGACCGAAGCAGACGTTAACCCCCAAATCGGTCACTTCCAGATGGTTCGCCGCACGCCTCGGTGCTCTTCGCAGGCGTTGGACCGGCCGCCGGTCAGGCTGACCGAGCCGTCGCGGCACTGCACGAGGTAACCCCGACCAGCCCAGAACTGCGGCACACAGTCGAACCAGTCGCACACCTCGGTGGCCGGCCGGCGGATCCGCGTACCGCCACAGAAGTCGTACCCCAGCGGATTTTCCGGCGCCCCACAGCGCGGGTCGCGGGTCGTGCTGGGAGACGGGCGTGGCGACGTCGTCGGCTTCGGCGGGGTGCTCCGCGCGGGCGCCGGGGCCGCCGGGTGAATCAGCGCGGGCACCACGCTGGGGGTGGGCGCCGGAGTGGCGGCGACGGCGACCTCCGGGCCACCGGTCGGGTCGGACGGGTTCGACTCGATCAGCGCCGCCGGCACCAGCAACGCGATGGCGGCGGCCACCGCGAGGGTCCGCCGACCACCGGGGACGAACGAGGAGAGCCGGGCCTGCCCGGGAGTGGCCACGGCCGGCCGGAACGGCTTGAGCTGCGCGTGCTCGGCAATCAGCTCGTCGAGCTGGGCGAGCACCACGGCGCGCTGCTCGATCGCGTCGGCGAAGGCCAGGGTGAGCTTGAACCGGAAGTCCGACGCCGCCTTGGTGGGCAGCAGCAACCCGGAGGTACGCCGCCGGTCCAGCACCTGGATCAGGGTGACCGGCGCCACCGGGTCGTGGGCCAGACCGGTCATCCGGCCGTACGCCCAGTCACGCCGGCCGCGTCCGCCGAGCAGCACCAGCCGACGGCTGGTGATCACGGCCATGCCGGCGTCGGTGACTCGTACGCCGTCCGGGCGGCGCGGACGCAGCGGCCCGGTCTGCGCGACGACCGTGAGGTCCGGCGCGGGCAGCACGGTGGTGTGACGCACCTCGACCAGTTGCGCGGCGGGCAGCGCCCAGAGCACGACCTCGTCGGCGGCCAACTCCAGCGGTAGGCCCGTACCACCCGCCGCGGAGCCCTGGAAGTCGGCGGCGAGTGCGCGTAGCCGCCGTAACTCGTCGTCGCGTCGCCGCCACGCCGTATCAGCGCCGCGGTACGTGCTGACCCGCCGCACGTTCTGCCGGTGCGCCCACCGGTACCGCCACGTCGAACCCGTCGAATCAGTCTTTGCCACGCCGACTCCTTCGTCGCGCAGGCCACCAATCTGGGGGTGTCACCCGGTTTAACAGGTGCGGCGCGGCACGCGGACACGCCGGAACGGGCAAATTACCCGATCGGCGGAGCAACCTGCACGATAGGCCGATACTGCTGCGTCGATTCATCCAGCACGGAGTGCCGCCTTCGCGCGTGTCGTGCGGGGGAGGTCGCTGCCTCGGTAACGTCAGCCGCAGCCGGGTGGCGATGCCGCCGCACCGCCGATCGAAGGGGGTGAGGGTCGTGCCGCAGGACACCCGGCCCGCCGTGGTCATCGGCGTCGACATCGGCACCACCAGCACCAAGGCCGTCGCGTACGACACCGACGGGCGGCAGCTCGGCAGCTACTCGGTCGGCTACCCGCTGGACGACCCGCAGCCCGGGTACGCCGAACAGGACCCGCAACTCATCCTGGAGGCGGTGCTCAAGTCGATCAGCATGGTCGTGGCCGAGCTGGTCGAGCCGGTGGCCGGGCTGGCGTTCAGCTCCGCCATGCACAGCCTGATCGGGCTGGACCCGACCGGCAACCCGCTCACCCCGTCGGTGACCTGGGCCGACTCGCGCGCAACCCGACAGGCCGAGCGGCTGCGGGCGGTGCCGTCCGGGCTGGCCCTGCACCGGCGCACCGGCACGCCGATGCACCCGATGTCGCCACTGCCCAAGCTGCTCTGGTTCGCCGAGCAGGAGCCGAAGCTCTTCGAGAGCGTGGCGCACTGGGTGGGCATCAAGGACTGGGTGCTGCTGCGGCTCTGCGAGGCGCTGGTCACCGACCACTCGATCGCCTCGGCCACCGGCCTGATGGACATCCACAGGCTGGAGTGGGACAGCGAGGCGCTGACCATCGCCGGCATCACCGAGGAGCAACTCCCCCAACTGGTCGCCACCACCGCCGTACTGCCCGGCCTCACCCCGCAGGCCGCGGCCGAGACGGGCCTGCCGCAACGCACCCCGGTGGTGGTCGGCGCCGGCGACGGCCCACTGGCGAACCTGGGCCTGGGCGCGGTGCACCCCGGCATGGTGGCCTGTTCGATCGGCACCAGCGGCGCGATGCGCGTCATGGTGGAGCGGCCCGGCGTGGACCCGCTCGGCGGGGTGTTCTGCTACGCGTTGACCGAGCACCGCTGGGCGGTCGGCGGCGCGATCAACAACGGCGGCATCGTCCTCAAGTGGGCCGGTGAGGCGCTCGCTCCGGATCTCGGCGAGCACTCCGAGGAGGAGCTGGTCGCCCTCGCCGCCCGCGCGCCGGCTGGCTCGGGCGGGCTCATCATGCTGCCGTACCTGCACAGCGAACGAGCGCCACACTGGAGCGCGCTGCCGCGCGGCGCGTACGTGGGGTTGACCAACGGGCACCGCCGCGAGCATCTGATCCGGGCCGCGCTGGAGGGGGTCTGCCAGCAGCTCGCGCTGGTGCTCAGCTCGGTGCGCGCGGCCGGCAACGAGGTCCGCGAGATCCGGGCCGGCGGCGGCTTCGCCCGCAGCGGGCTGTGGCGGCAGATGCTCTCCGACGTGCTCGGCCTGCCGGTGAGCTTCCCGGCCGCGCACGAGGGGTCGAGCTTCGGCGCGGCGCTGCTCGGCATGGAGGCGCTCGGGCTGATCCCCAGCATCGACGTCGCCGCCGACCTGGTGCGGATCGAGGAGACGGTCCGCCCCGACCCGGCCGCCGCCGCCACGTACGCGACGCTGCTGCCGCTCTTCGCCGAGCTGTACGACGCGCTGGTGCCCACCTTCACCTCGATGCGCCGGTTGGCACCCGGCCTACCCGCGGACTCCGAGCCATCAGCAGGACCACCGATGTGACCCTTTGTAGCGACCTCGGCGGGCATGGGCCCGGATCAGGGTGCCTCGACGCCCGCGATCACGTAGCGGTGCACGTCGGCGTCGAGGATCGCCGTCGTCTGCACGTCATCCGGCCCGGAGCCACGGAACGCCGCCAACTGCTCCGCGGACTCCCAGCGTTCGTAGACGTGGATCCGGCCCGGCTCCAACGGGTCGGCCGCGAGCAGGAAGTCGAGGCAACCGGCGGCTGCGCGTGCCTGCGCGATGACCTTGGCGCAGTCGGCGAGATAGCCGTCGCGCGCCTCCGGCTCGACGCGCAGACTGCCGGCGATGATCAACATGGATGCTCCCTCGGGCTGGGGTTCCGCTGATGTGCCTGATGCCGCAGAGGCATAGTTGTACCTCTGAGGTATGTCGCTCCCGGGAGCATCGCCGCCCGGACGGGTGACAGCAGTCCCGGTGACCCCACCCGCCCCCGGCGCTTCATATCGTGCAAACGTGAGAAAAAGCGACAAGACGCGCTCATCTTCCCTGTTGTTCACCCCTGCCCGCGTACCCCTGAAGTGGCTGACGGCGGCGGTCGCGCTCGCCGTGGTCGCGACGACCGGGCCGGCCACCGCGGACGGTCCCGGCCGCGGGCCCGTCGCGGAGCCGGGACAGCAGGCCGAGCCGGGGTACGGGGTGGAGCCGGGAGCCGGTGACGGGCAGAGCGACGAGCCCGGTGTGGAGCCGACGCCGGATCGTGCGCCGACCAGCGAGGTGTCCTGGTTGTCGTTCCCCGGCGGGGTGTTCGCGGTGGACTCGCTCGGGCATACCGTGCGCTACCGCGCCTGCGACGGCGACACCGGCCGGGTCGCCGACCCGAACATGCGGGTCGCCGCCGGGGTGGCCAGCGGCGAGGTCGTCGTCGGAGGCACCGGTTACCGCTACCGGGTGCCGTTGATCGGGCGGAGCGAGGGCACGCTTGAGGTGATCCGACGGCACCGCCAGCCGATCGAGCTGACCGGCGTGGTGGTCACCAGCCCGCAGCCGCCCACCGACCCGATCGCGGGGGCCCAACTGTTCCCGCTCAGCGGGCAGCTCGCCCGGGTCGTCGCCGACGCGAGCCTCAACCCGGCCGGGGTCACCGTCCGCGACCTGTCCGGCCGGTACGGCGACCAGCAGATCGCCGTCAACGGCGCGCTCCGCCCCAAGGCCGCCAGCGTGATCAAACTGTGGATCCTCGTCGAGCTGCTCCGCCGGGTCGACTGTGGACAGGTCTCCCTCGACGACGGCGTGCTGGTCACCCCGGACGACGTGGTCGGCGGCACCGGCCAGCTGCAGTTCGAGACGTTCCCGCAGGTGGTCACCCTGCATCGGCTCGCCCAGTATCTGATCAAGTACAGCGACAACATCGCGGCGAACGTGCTGATCACCTACCTGGGTGGGTTCACCCCGGTCAACGCGCTGATCGACTCGATGAACCAGCGGTCCACTATCCTGGCCCGCCGGATGCTCGACAGCGCGGCCGCGCAGCGCGGCGAGGAGAACTACACCAGCCCCGACGACGTGGTGTCGCTGCTCGGCGCGGTCTGGGACGGCGAGATCCTCACCCCCGCCACCCGCGACCTGATGATCGGTTTCATGCGGGAGCAGACCCTGAACACCAAGATCCCGGCAGCGCTGCCACCCGGGGTGCCGGTGGCCCACAAGACCGGTGACCTGCCGGACGCCTCCCACGACGTCGGCTACTACCTGATCCCGGGCACCGAGACCGCCGTCGCGTTCCTCACCGCCGGGCCGATGGCCACCGGTGACGAGACGGTCCGCCGGATGGCCCGCACCGTCTACGACTTCCTGGTCACCCCGACCGGCGGCGCGGTCGAGGAATGAGCCTGCGTCAGGCGCCGGGGATGTTCGCCGGCGGATCCTCGCCGACCAGGTCCGCCGCCGGCGGGTCGGCCGACACCTGCAGCCCGAAATCCGCGTACGTCAGGTCGAGCTGGGCGGTCTGCGACTGCTCACTGGCCAGCTCGATGCGGTAGCGGACCAGCCGCCCCTGCTCGTCGACGGAAGCGGTGAACGGCACCGCGCCGGCCCGGTCGCCGAGCACCTTGCCGACGCCGCTGCCCAGCACCTCGCCGCTGTCGCGCAGGTCCAACGTGCCGGCGTACTCCCGTACCCCGGTCTGCCGGACCCCCGCCGGCGCGGCAAGCGTGCTGGCCAGCCGCGTGTTGTCCAGACCCTGCTTCGCGGCCGGCGCGCCCGGCGCGCCCACGTGCCACCAGGTCTTGCCGTCCCACACCGGAACACGCCGGTCCGGGGCGGTGACCCGCACGTACACGTCCGGCCCGGTGGTCAACCGCTCGATCTTCACCGCACCGGTCGGCACCTTCAACGAGGTGGTCTCCAGACCACGCTTCGCCTTCGGGTCCCAGAGCAGCACCGTGGCGTCGCCATCCGCGCCGCCGGTGCCCACCGTCAGCTTGTACGGCTGCTCGTCGGCCTTCGCCGCAGCGGCCTTCAGCACACCGACCGGGTCGGTCGAGGCAGACGACGCCTCGGCCGCCGGGCGACCCGCGTCCGGCTCGTCGCCGCTGGCGGCCAGGGCCCACGCCCCGGCGCCGACCGCCACGACAAGAACGGCGACAGCGGCGATCAGCTTCGGCTTCTGCACGGTCATCTCCCCGGGGGCGGTGCGGTCCGGCCAGACTAGCCGGACCGCACCGAGTCACGCGCGGCTGATCGCGTTGGCGTGGATCGCCTCGTGCAGGTACGCGGCCAGCCCCGGGGCGATGTTCTCGTAGTACGCGGTGAACCGCTCGTCGGCCAGGTACATGTCGGCCAACCCGGTGTGCCCCTCGTACGGGCACTCGTAGAACCAGCGGCTGATGAGCTGCCGGTGCTCCTCGGCCAACTCCATCGCCTCCGGGCTGTCCGCCGGCGCGCCCGAGGCCAGCACGGCGACGATCCGCCGACCCCAGTCCTCGTTCTCCGCCTTGATCCGCAGCCAGTCGTCCTTGCCGTAGCGGGAGGCCCGCCGGTTCGACTCCCGGTACGCGTCGGTGTCGCCCCAGCGCTGCTCCGCCTCGGCCTCGTGCTCCTCCGGGTTGACGTCGCCGAAGACCTCGAACCGCTCCTCGGGGGTGAGTTGGATGTTCAACTTGCTCGCCTCCATCGCGAATTCGATCGCCGTGACCATCTCCTGCAACCGCTTCATCCGTACCGTCAGCAACTCGTGCTGCCGGCGCAGGTGTGCGGCCGGGTCGGCCGCCGGGTCGTCGATGATCGCGGTGATCTCCTCAAGCGGGAAACCCAGCTCCCGGTAGTACAGGACGAGTTGCAACCGTTGCAGGTCCGCGTCGTCGTAGCGCCGGTAACCGGCCGCGGTCCGCCCGCTCGGCGAGAGCAGCCCGATCTCGTCGTAGTGATGCAACGTCCGGACCGTCACGCCGGCAACCTTCGCCACCTGACCCACCGTGTACGCCATGGTTCCCCTCCCTTCCGGAAACCAGGCTCCCGCCTGTCGCTACGTCAGGGTCAAGCCCGATTCTGGCCCACCATGGCCGCGCCGTCCGGCCGCCCGTACAGGTAGCCCTGGCCGCGTGGGCAGCCGATCGCGGCGACCGCGTCGTGCTGACGCTCGGTCTCCACACCCTCGGCGACCACCGCCAGGTCGAACGCGCCGGCCAGGCGGGTGACCATCTCCACCGTGGCGTACGCCCGGTCGTCGGTGCCCAGCCGGGCCACGAACGAACGGTCGATCTTCAGCTCGGTGGCCGGGATGCGGTGCAGGTAGCTCAGCGACGAGTAGCCGGTGCCGAAGTCGTCGATGGCGATCCTGATGCCCAGCTCCCGGAGCTGGTGCAGCCGCTCCAGCACCGCGTCGGTGCCCTCGATCAGCGCCGACTCGGTCAGCTCCAGGGTCAACGCACGCGGCGCCAGCCCTGCGGCGCTGATGGCCGCGGTGACCGTGGCGATCAGGTCCGGCCGGCGCAGGTGCGCGGCGGCGATGTTCACCGCGACGGTCGCCTCCGGCGCTCGGCCCCGCCAGGTCGCCGCGGCCCGACACGCCTCGTGGATCACCCAACGGTCGATGGGCAGGATCAGGCCCGTCTCCTCGGCCAGCGGCAGGAACCGGGCCGGCGGCAGCATCCCCAGTCGGGGGTGGCGCCAGCGCACCAGCGCCTCGGCGCTGCGGACCGCACCGGTGGCCAGGTCGACGATGGGTTGAAACTCCAGGTGCAGCTGCTCCTCGTCGACCGCGCGGCGCAGATCGGCGATCAGCTCGGCGCGGGAGACGGCCGACTCGCGCAGCGCCGGGGTGCACGTCCGGTACGCGGACTTCCCGGCCGCCTTGGCCGCGTACATGGCGATGTCGGCGTCGCGCAGCAGATCGGTGTGGGAGGCGTGCTGCGGGCCGTACTCGGCGATGCCGATGCTCGCCGACGGGTGCACCCCGACGTCCTCCTCCCCCTCGGAGGGCCGCAGCGCGTCCAGCAGCCGCTCGGCGAGCCGCTCGGGTGACACCGGTCGGTCGCCGTCGACCAGCACCGCGAACTCGTCCCCACCGAGCCGGGCGATGGTGCCGTCGCTGTCCACGGCAGCCCGCATCCGGGCCGCCAGCCCGGTCAGCAGAGTGTCACCGGTGGCGTGCCCGAACCGGTCGTTGACCTGCTTGAACCCGTCCAGGTCGAGTAGCAGCACGGCCACCGGTCGCCCGTCGCGCAGGGCCAGGCGCAGCCGCCGGTTGAACAGCAGCCGGTTGGGCAGCCCGGTGAGCTGGTCGCCGTACGCGAGTCGGCGCAGCCGGGCCACCAACCGCAGGTTCTCGTTGGCGGCCAACCCCTGTCGGATGGCGAGGGCCGCGAGCAACACCATCATGGTCACGAAGATCAGCTGTGGCGTCTGCCCGGTGGGTCGACGGGCCAGAATCACCGCGATGATCGCCCCACCCACCGGCAGGTACGGCAACGCCACCCGCCACCAGGGCGGCAGCGGCGACTCGGCGGTGTCATCGGTGTCGTCGAGGTCCGGCGGCGGCGAGTTCCGGGTGGCCAGGCCGATCAGCAGGTAACTCAACGGCCAGCACAGGTCGATCGGGTGACCGGCGGCGTAGTCAGCGCGGGCGACCAGCGACACGTAGACGACGTCGGCGACAACCCGCAGGGTGAGACTCGCCGCGAGCACGCTCATCGGTCGCCACATCTGCCGGGCCGGGCCGGAGACCGCGACCAGGATGGTGAGCTGCATCAGGTCGAACATCGGGTAGAGCAGCCCCAGCGTGCGCGCCGGGTCGGCCAACTCGGCGGCGGCGACCCCGCGGTAGACCAGCACCCAACCGATCGGCACCAGGGCCAGCGCGACGATCACCCCGTCCAGCAACGTACGGGCCCGCCCGACCGCGGTCCGTGGCGCGGACGGCGAGCTGAGCAGCGCGGCCGTGCCGGTGAGGATGCCGGCGGTGAAGACCACCCCGATCAGCGGCGTGTGCGGCAAATCGCCGCCGACGAGCCGCTGCGCCGTCCAGATCGCCCGGCCGAGCGCGGCGAGCGCCATGGTGACGGCGAGCAGTGCCCAGAACCGGCGTAGCAGTGCCGGGTGTCGACGGGCCACTCCGACGCACGCGACCGTCGCCCAGCCGGCCACCAGCATCCCGCCGAGGTCGCTGACCAGCGCGGCGCCGGGCAACGCGGCGACCAGCCAGCACGCCTCCACGAGAACGACCGCGCCCGCGATGATCAGCCCAGCGCGGTTCGGCGGCACACCGGTCGGCTCGGCAGGGGCGCGCTCCCCCGCAGCCTGCCTCACGTCCTGTCGGGACACGGTCGCTCCGGCTCTTCGTCGTGCGTGCACCCTCGGGAGGACCGGTCCACGGCAAGCCCCAAAAGCCTAGCCAGCGCCCGGGTGCGCCGCCAGAGCCGGACGCCCGTGCCGGTCCAGCCGCGACCGGCCACGCAAGCCACGAGCACCGACAAGCCTCGCCGGTACGCGCCGGGTCAGCGCCCGGTGGAGCGATTCCAGGGTGAGCGGGGAAGCCTGGTGCCGGCCAGTGGACGCTGGGTTCGGCGGTGCTTGCGCCGGCCGGGGGTGCAGGGCGGGCGCGGGGCGCTGTGCACCGGCGGGCCGGCCGACGGTGGTGGCCGGCGAATCAGCCAGCAGAGGAAGCGTTCCATCGACGGGTCAGCCGACCGGGAGTCGCTCGGCGTCGGACTTGGAGATTTCATACTCGGCCCCGCAGAACGTGCACTGCTGCGCGTACCGGGTGCGGATCGGAATGAGGGGGATGAAGAAAAGGGTGAACCTGGTCGAGCGGCGAGTGATCACCTGCGCGGCGTGGTTGCCGCAGTGGCGGCAGACCTGCTGCACGACCCCCGAGCGGTCGACCTTGGTACGCAGACCAAAGATGAAGAACATCGCCCGTCATTACCCAGTGCACCCCGAATAGTCACCCGATCCGGCCAACGGATCAGCAGAACGGCGGCCCGCCGGCACAAGATCGTGCTCGATCCAGGATGTAGTGCCCTCGGGGGCGAACGGAGGCCACTACATCCTTGATCGAGCACGATCACGGCGAGACCGTCAGCTGGCGGGCTCGGGCTCCAGGCCCGGGACCTCGGCGGGGAGCCAGATCGGCTGCCAGTCCGGCACCTCGTGGTAGCGGCGCAGCTCGGACAGCCCGGCCACCGACCCGGTCCAGGCCGCGTACGGGGGGTTGCCCTCGTCGAAGCCGCTCTGCACGAAGGTCAGCGTGGTCCGGCCGCCGGACTCGGCGAGCTCCCAGCTCGTGACGCCGGTGGGTCCCCAGTCGACGGACACCTTCCGGCCGGGGTCCAGGTCGATCACCTTGGCCGCGTAACCGGCGTCGAAGCCGCCCATGGCATACCGGCCGCCGACCCAGGGCTCGATGCCGATCGGGTAGCCGAACCAGGCGCTTGCCTGCTCGGAGTTGGTCAGCGACTCCCACACCTTGTCGGCGGGGGCGGCGATGACCAACTCGCCGCGCAGGTCGGCGGAGGTGAAGTCGGTGCGCGGCAGCAGTGGCCGGCCCTCCAGGTGGGAGCCCAGGTTGGCGATGGCCAGCGCCCAGTACGTCTGGAGCACGCCCCGGATGCTGGAGCCGCTCATCGCCTCGGCGAAGTCGAAGTGGCTCTGCGTCAGCGTCAGCACGGTGCTGTCCGTGCCCTCGGCGGTCAACTGGAACTCGGTGGTGGTCTCCACCCCGTCGAGCAGCCAGCCGAAGCGCAACGTGTCGTCGTCGGCGTGCAGCAGCCGCTGGTGCGGGGCGTCACCCTCGGGCGTGAAGCGGCCCCAGAACTCGTACCGCTGGGGCAGCTCGACCTCGGCGTGCTCGGCCAGCCAGAGACGCAGCTCGGCCGGATCGGTCAGGGCCTCGCGGACGCGTCCGACGGGCGCGGAGAGACGGGCTTGCATCTTCAACGGTTCACTCATGGTCGTTCCCTTTCGGATAACAGGCGACGGCCAGCTTGAAGGCATCCCCTTCGCTGCCGCCGTAGCGGGTGAACAGGTCCTGAAGTGCGGTTTGCAGGTCGTGCAGGAACTGCTGGCGCTGCTCGGCCGGCACCCGGATCTCGCCGGAGACCCCGATCGAGGGCAGCTCGGGCGCCGCCCGATCCAGGGCGGCGACGTCGGCCTGGACCTCCTCCATCAGGTCGAGCAGGTAGCCCAGGCTCAGCTCGTCGCGGGCCCGCCGCAGCCCGATCCGGCCGACGAGCCGGGGGGACAGCCAGTAGGACCGGGCGGCGGCCTGGTAGATGCCCTCGGTGATGCCGCGGACCTTGCGCTCGTTGACCAGCTCGACCAGGCCGGCCGCGACGAGCTGCTTGACGTGGTAGTAGACGCGCTGTGGCGTCTGGTCGAGTCGGGCCGCGACCTCCGTGCAGGTGCGCGGCTCGGCCAGTTGCCGCAGCACCTCGACGCGCTGCGGCTTGAGCAGGACTTCGGCCTGCTCAATCTGCTCCAGGTACAGGACGTCTCTCATGGCAAAATCAGTTTGTACGTAAAAAATTTGTTTGTCAATGGCTTCGCGAGAAGCCGCGCCGACTTTCCGGCGCGGCTTCAGGCAGCTCTCAGCAGGTGGTCAGGGCAACCAGTCCGGCCGCAACGGATACCCGCTCACGCCGTTCGGGCCGTTGTGGGTCGCCAGCACCTGATGCAACTGGATGCCGTTGCGCTCGAACGCCATCCGCGACCCGGCCATGTAGAGCCCCCACACCCGGGCGGTGCCCGCGCCCACCTCCGACACGCAGAAGTCCCAGTGCTCGACAAGGTTGCGGCACCAGGCGGCCAGCGTCAGCGCGTAGTGCTCGCGCAGGTTCTCCTCGTGGTGCACCTCCAGACCGACGTCGTGCATCTCGCTGATCAGCCGACCCGGACCAGCCAACTCCCCGTCCGGGAAGACGTACCGGTCGATGAACGCGCCGGAGCGGTGCGGCGCCCGATTGTCCGCCCGGGTGATGCAGTGGTTGAGCAGCCGCGCACCCGGCCGCAGCCGGTCGCGCAACGCCCCGAAATAGGCCGGGTAGTTGCGCACCCCGATGTGCTCGGTCAAGCCGATCGAGGAGACGGCGTCGAACTGCTCCGCGGGCGCGTCCCGGTAGTCCAGGTGCCGCACCTCGGCCAACTCGGTCAGCCCCTCCCGCTCGATCGCGGCCTGCGCCCACTGGGCCTGCGCCTTCGACAGGGTCACCCCGAGCGCCTTCACGCCGTACTCGCGGGCGGCATGCCGCACCATGCCACCCCAGCCACAGCCCACATCCAGCAGCCGCATCCCCTTCTTGAGCGCCAGCTTGCCGGCGACCAGGTCGTACTTCGCCGCCTGGGCCTGCTCCAGCGTGTCGTCCGGGGACCGGTAAACCGCGCAGGTGTACGTCATCGACGGGCCGAGCACCTTCTCGTAGAAGGCGTTGGAGACGTCGTAGTGGTGCGAGATCGCCGTGCTGTCGCGGACCCGCGAGTGCCGCAGCCCGTTCATCACCCGCTTCCACCGCGGCTGCGCCTCCTGCGGTGGTGCCGGCGGCGGCATCAGCCGCTCCCAGCCCAGCCCACGAGCCAGCGCCAGCCCCTCGGCCAGCGACGGTGGGCGTAACCGCAACTCGTCCTTGAGCACCCGCAACGCCTCGTACGGGTCGCCCGGGTGCACCCCCTGCAACGCCAGGTCACCACTGACGTACGCCCGGGCCATGCCCAGGTCTCCCGGAGCCGTGAGCAGGTACGACAAACCCCGCTCGGTACGGATCGCCAGGGTGATGCCGGCGTCGGCCGGGCCGACGGCGCTGCCGTCGTACCCGGTGATCCGCACCGGCAGCGGCCCTGCGGTGAGCGCGCGGACGACGTCCGCCACGGTCGGACCCGTGTGCCGGCCCCCCGCCGGCGGGGTGGCGGGGACGCTGGCCGCCCCCTGATCTCTGTCGGTCAGGCTCATGCTCGTGCTACCGCCTTTTCGTACAGTCCCGTCAGCCGGTGGTCCGGGTCGTAGCGGTCCTTCACCGCACGCCACGTGTCGCCGCCGTACAGGCGATCGAAGGCGTCCCGGTCGTAGTACGCGTCGGAGTAGAGCGACTTGTGCCCGCCCGACTCCGACACCCTGCGTTCGATCGTGCGGTTGACGTCGCCGTCGGCGGCGCCAGGCGCGATCGGCACGCTCCCCCAGAACCCGATGTTGACGTAGTCCTGCCCCGGCCGGAGCGGATACAGCGGCCAGGACCGTGCGGAACCGGGACCCGCCGGCTCGCGCAGTCGCAACGGACACAGCCACACCGGGTTCATCCCCACGCTGTCAGCGAACCAGCGCAGGAAGTCGGTCATGCGGTCCAGCGGGATCTCCACGTCCTGCACGACCCGCTCCCGGGCCGGCTGTCGGCGCAGCCGGTCGATGCGGGCCGCCACCTGGTGCCGGTGCTCGAGCCGGACCAGCCGGTGGTAGAAGTCGCTGCGCCGGTAACGCGCCGGCCAGAGCCGCCGCACGACCGGGTGCTGCGCGCCGAACGCCGCCGAGCACCAGAACCAGTCGGTGTCCCAGCGCCACAGATAGTCGTACGCGGTGAGCACGTCCCGGGTGCGCTGGCGCAGCGACCGGTAGTAGATCGCCTGACCGGTGTAGTCGCTGGGCGGGTCGGCCGTGTCGGTGAACCTGGCGAACACCAGGTACGCCTCGCCGGGGCTGAACATCACCCCGTCCATCGCGTCGACGGGCTCCCCGGCCCAGGAACGGGTGGCGCTGACCTCGGCGATCGCGTCGGTGAGCGCCTCCAGCCCGGTGAACCGCACGTTGCGCAACGCCACGTACCGGCCGACCGGTTGCAGCTCGATGCGCAGCCGGGTGGCGTAGCCGAGGCTGCCCAGCGAGTTGGGGAACGCGGTGAACAGGTCGGCATGCTCACCGTCGGGTCGGGCGGTGATGATCTCGCCGGAGCCGGTGAGCACGTCCAGCTCGCGCACGGACTCGTGCGGCAGGCCGTTACGGAACGAGGTCGACTCGATCCCGAGGCCGGTCACCGCACCGCCCAGGGTGATGGTGCGCAACTGCGGCACCACCAGCGGCATCAGCCCGTGCGGCAGCGTCGCGTCGACCAGGTCCTCGTAGGTGCACATGCCCTGCACGTCGGCGGTGCGGCCAGTCGCGTCGACCGACAGCACGCCGTTCAGGCCACTCACGTCGAGCCCTGGAGTGCGGGGAACGGATCGGGGGCGGAACAGGTTGGAGGTCCGTTTGGCGAGCCGGACAGGCTCGCCCGTGGGCACCGCGGCGTACGACCGTCGCAGCGTGTCCACCGCTTGATCATGGTCAATGGGGTGATCCACACGCTCAGCGCGCATGTGATCACCTTACGCCCGCACCCCGGATTCGGTGGGATGTCAACGAGGGGCGTTTCCCGTCCGATGCCAGGTCCGGCGGTTACCGTGGCGGACATGCCGTCGCCCGCGATCGCCGCCCTGGACACCGCGCAGTTGCCCTACCGGTTGGTCAGCCACGGCGCGGTCGGCAGCCTCGCGGAGGCAGCCGCAGCCCGGGGTGTGGCCATCCCCGACGTGGTCAAGACGATCGTGGTCCGCCGAGGTGCCGACGATCACCTGTTCGTCCTCACCCCCGGCGACCGGGTCGTCTCCTGGCCCAAGCTGCGCGCCCTGCTCGGGGTGCACCGACTCTCCATGCCGGACGCGGCGGGCGCCCTGGCCGCCACCGGCTACGAACGCGGCACCATCACCCCGTTCGGCGCGAGCAGGGCCTGGCCGGTGATCGCCGACGAACGACTGCGCGGCCGGGAGATCACCGTGGGCGCCGGCGAACGCGGCCTCGCCATCGCGGTCGACGCCGACGCGGCGATCGCCGCCCTCGACGCCACCGTGGCCGACGTCACCGACCCGCAGCCCACCCGCTGAACGCTGTCGTCGTCGGTGCCACGGCCTAGTGTTGGTGGCATGCCAAAAGCCGTCTGGAACGACCTGATCGTCGCCGAGAGCGACGACACCGTGCTGGTGGAGGGCAACCACTACTTCCCCCGCTCCGCCCTGCGCGACGACCTGATCCGGGAGTCCGCGACGCACACCGTCTGCCCGTGGAAGGGCACGGCCTCGTACTACACCCTCGCGCACGAGGGCAGCACCAGCGAGGACGCGGTCTGGTATTACCCGGAGCCCAAGCCGGACGCCGAGATGGTGCGCGACCGGGTGGCGTTCTGGAAGGACGTCCGGGTCGTCGACTGACCGCTGGGCTGGCTCCGGCGCGCCGCCGTGGGCGAGGATGGCGCGTATGTCCGCGCCCGACGAACGCCCCGACCCCGCCGGCACCGTGTACGGCGGTCGACAGGCGCCCCGCCCCGGCCCGCTGGCCGATCCGCTGCTGCGGGTGGCGCTGGCGGTCGGGGTCGTCGGCGTACTCCTGGGGGTGGTCTTCGCCACCGGGCTGCTCGACGGTGACGACGAGCCGGTGGTGCCGGCGACGGTCGGCGCGTCGTCCAGCGCGGCGGAACCCACCGCCCCGGCGGCCGAGCCGAGCCCGACCGAGCCGTCACCGACCCCGTCGGCCACCACCCCGGCCGCGCCGCCCACCGGCCCCCGGGTGCTGCGGGCCACCTCCGGGCTCTGCCTCGCGCTCGACGGCGACGACAAGGAGGCGGAGGCGCAGCTCGCGGCCTGCACCGGCGGCCCGGAGCAGCAGTGGGTGGTCAACCCGGCCGCCGCGGACGTGGTGACGCTGACCAACGCCGCCCACGGGCAGTGCCTCGACGTCGAGGGCGGCAGCGGGGACGACGGCGCCCGGATGATGCAGTTCCCCTGCCACGGCGGTGCCAACCAGCAGTGGCGGCTGGCCGCCGCCGGCACCGGCCCGGTGCTGCTGGTCGCGGTACACAGCGGCAAGTGCGCCCAGGCCGACGACGACGGCGCCGAAGCCGGCGACAAGGTCCGGCAGCGGCCATGCGACGGCCGGCCGGCCCAGCAGTGGAGCCTGGGCTGACGGCCCGGCCTCAGCCCCGGAAGCTCCAGGCCCGGGGCGCGGTGGCGGCGACCAGGACAGCCTCCGGCACCGGCCTGCCCGGCCGTCGACGCAGCAGGAGCGACAGCCCGGCCGCGCCGATCGACAGCGCGCCCGCCACGTACCAGGCCATCGCGTAGTCGCCGAGCCGGTCCCTGACCAGCCCCGCGCCGGTCGCCGCGAACGCCGCCCCGAACTGGTGGGCGGCGAACACCCAGCCGAACACCACGGCCCCGGCGCTGCCGAAGTACTCGCGGCACAGCGCCACGGTGGGCGGCACGGTTGCCACCCAGTCCAGGCCGTAGAAGATGATGAACACCAGCATGCTCGGCCTGGCGGAGCCGGAGAACAGGCTCGGCAGCACCAGCAGGGACGCCCCGCGCAGCGCGTAGTACATGCCGAGCAGCAATCGGCTGTCCACCCGGTCGGTGAGCCAGCCGGAGGCGATCGTCCCGATGATGTCGAAGAGCCCGACCAGGGCGAGCAGCCCGGCGGCGGTGGTCTGGGTCATGCCGTGGTCGTGCGCGGCCGGCACGAAGTGCGTACCCACAAGGCCGTTGGTGGTCGCGCCGCAGATCGCGAACCCGCCGGCCAGCAGCCAGAACGGCCGGGTTCGGGCCGCGGTTGCCAGCGCGCCCAGCGCTCGGCTCGCCGCGCCGCCGGTCGCCGGCGGCGGCGCGACGACCTCGGTCGCGCCGTAGGCGGGCAGGTCGAGATCCGCCGGGTGTTCGCGCAGCAACCACACCACCAGGGGTACGACCGCCAGCGCCGCTCCGGCCACGACGAGCGCTGCCGTCCGCCAGCCGTGGTCGCGCACCAGCACCGCGATCAGCGGCAGGAACACCAGCTGTCCGGCTGCCCCACCGGCGGTCAGCACTCCGGTGACCAGACCGCGTCGGCGCACGAACCAGCGGCCGGTGACGGTTGCCACGAAGGCCAGCGCCATCGAGCCGGTGCCCAGCCCGACCAGCACACCCCAGCAGAGCAGCAGCTGCCAGCTGGCGGTCATGAAGACCGTCAGCCCGCTACCGACGGCGACCGTGAGCAGCGCCACCGAGACCACCCGGCGGATGCCGAACCGGTCCATCAGCGCGGCGGCGAACGGTGCGGTGAGCCCGTAGAGCAGCAGGTTGACCGAGACTGCCGCGGAGATGGTGGCCAGTGGCCAGCCGAACTCCTCGTGCAGCGGGTGCAGCAGCACCGACGGGGTGGCGCGGAAACCGGCCGCGCCGACCAACGCCACGAAGGCGACGGCGGCGACCAGCCAGGCCGGATGCAGGCGGCGGTTCTTGGTCACGCGACCAGTCTGGGCGGGGCCGTTGACGGCGACGAGTGGCCGGAAAGCCATCGTGCGCAATAATCGGGCCATGACCGTACGCCCGCACCACATCGCCGTACTCGCCCTGGACCACGTGGTCGGCCTGGACCTCGGCACCCCGGCGCAGGTCTTCAGCACCGCGCGGAGCGTCGACGGGACGCACTACTACGACGTACGGGTGTGCACTCCCGGCGGGCAGCCGGTCCGTAGCACCGCCGGCTTCCAGGTGCTACCCGACCACGGGCTGGAGTTGCTCGACACCGCCGACACGGTGATCGTCCCCGGCATCCACGACGGCAACGCGCTGACCTTGGGCACCGTCGAGCCGGAGGTGGCCGAGGCGCTGCGATCGGCGTACGAGCGGGGCACCCGGATCATGTCGATCTGCAGCGGCGCGTTCGTGCTGGCAGCCGCCGGGCTGCTCGACGGGCGTCGGGCGACCACCCACTGGGCGTACGCGGAGCAGTTCCGCCGGCTCCACGCGCGGGTCGACCTCGACCCGGACGTGCTCTTCATCGGCGACGATCGGGTGCTCACCTCCGCCGGAGTGGCCGCCGGCATCGACCTCTGCCTGCACGTCATCCGCCTCGACCACGGCACCGAGGTGGCCAACCGGGCGGCCCGCCGCTGCGTGATGCCGCCGTGGCGGGACGGCGGTCAGGCGCAGTACATCGAGCAGCCGGTGCCCAAGGCCACCGACACCAGCACCGCGGGCGCCCGGGAGTGGGCGCGGCAGCGGCTGCACGAGCCGATCGCGCTGCGCGACCTGGCCGAGCAGGCGCGGATGAGCGTGCGCACCTTCACCCGGCGCTTCCGGTCGGAGACCGGCCTGAGCCCGGCCCAGTGGCTGCTGCAACAGCGCACCGACCACGCGCGCCTGCTGCTGGAGACAACCGACCTGACGGTCGACCAGATCGCCCACAGCTCCGGCTTCGGCACCACCGCCGCCCTACGCCAACAACTCCACCAGCGAATAGGAGTAGCCCCGACCACCTACCGCCGAACCTTCCACCCCCGCCCCACGCTGATCGCCCCGCCCCTCCCCGCCCCGCCCCCGTCCCTCCCCTCCCCGCCCCGTCCCTCCCCGCCCCTCCTCCCCCGCGATCTAGGGGATATCGCGGTGAGTTGATCTCCTTGAGCAACGATCTGCCCTAGATCGACGGGGCGTGACCTCTCCCCGGGAGGGGGCGGGGAGGGGGCGGGGGCGGGGGCGGGGGCGGGGGGTCAGGGGCGGAGCAGGTTTAGCTGGGCTTGGTGTTTGGGGAGGTGGACCCTCGCTTGCAGGTCCAGGGTTCGGGACCAGGGCAGGGGCTCGTCGACTATGAGGTCGAAGCCCTCGCGTAGGTGGGTCTCGACCGGGGTGTCCGCCGCCAGACCGAGCCGGTCGACCAGCGCGCAGAGCCGTTCGCTGGTTTCGTGTAGCAGCGCGGTCAGGCCACGCAGGCCGCCCTGCTCGGCGGCCAGCGCATCGAGCTGCGGGCGGTGGATGTCATCCAGGTCGTAGTAGGCGAACGGCGACCCGGCCAGCAACGCCTCGGTGGCCTGGATCATCAGCTCGTCGTTGGCGACCAGGTGCGCGACGATCTGCTCGGCACTGAGCTGCCCCTCCGGCGGCGGCCCAAATTCCACCCCGTCGATCTCGGCGAACACCCCGCGATAAGCCTCCCGCAGCCCCACACCGTCCACCACACCACCCAGTCAACCCCGCCCCGCCCCGTCGATCATGGAGTTGTGGTGCCCGGTTCACCCGGATGAGCGGCATTTGCGGCCCACCACAACTCCATGATCGACGAGAGAGGGCGGGGTTCGGGGTTGGGGGGGTAAGGGGTGGGGGTGGGGGTGGGTTAGCGGCGGGATTGGCGGGAGCGGAGGTAGTCGCTGACCACGTACTCACCCAGGTCGTCGGTGTCGGGGGTGAACATGCGGCCTCGGCTGCGGCGGGCCACCGCGTCGACGAAGCGGCGCAGACCGGGGTCGTCGCCGAGCATGAACAGATTGAGCGTGGCGCCGTAGCGGCTGAGCCGGTCCACCTCACGGACCGTCGCCTCGATCGTCTCCGGCAGCGGCGGCCAGTGGAACAGCGCCTCACCGTCGTCCGGGTCCAGATGGGCGGTCGGCTCCCCGTCGGTGACCACCAGCACCACAGGCTCGGCGTCCGGGTGCCGGCGCAGGTGCCGACCCGCCAACCGCAGCGCGTGCTGGAGGTTGGTGCCCTGCTCCATGTCCGGTTCCACGGCCGCCAACTCCTGCTGGGTCAGCGTCATCGCCTCCCGACCGAAGCCCACGATCTGCAGGGCGTCCTGCGGAAAGCGCGTCTCCATGAGGTGCGCCAGCGCCAGGGCCGTCTGCTTCATCGGCCCCCAGCGGCCCTGGGAGATCATCGAGTACGACAGGTCGACGCAGAGCACCACCGCCGCCGAGGACCGCTTCTCGGTCTCCACCACCTCGAAGTCGTCCACCACGAGCTGCACCGGCACGCCCGACCCGGCCCGACTGACGGCCCGAGTCAGCGTCCGGACCACGTCCAACGGCTGCTCGTCGCCGTACTCCCAGGGTCTGGACGCGCCGCTGACCTCGCCGGCGGCCCCCGCGGAGCGCAGGTCGTGCTGCCCGCGCGGCCCGGCGGTCAGGTCGGCGAAGACCCGTCGAAGCGCGGTCCCGCCCAGTCGGCGCAGTGCCTTCGGGCTCAGCGTGAGCCCGTCCGCGTCCCGGCTCACCCAGCCCTGCCGGCGCAGCTCCCGCTCCAGATCGCGCAGCCGGCGAACGTCGTCGGCCGCGTCCCGGCCCAGCGTCCGGGCCACCGCGTCGACGTCCACGTCGTCCAGGGTCGCCCCCGGGTGTTCCTGGTCGAGCTGGTCCAGGAGGTCGTCCAGTTCGCCGATCTCACCCAGCGCACCGGCCGCGTCGGCGTAGTCCAGCGGCTGGTCGCCCCGGACCCGCTCGCCGCGCCCCCACCGCAGATCCGGTCGAAGGGCCCGCAGATTCGCGTCGAGCGCGGACAACTCCCCCGCGAGGCGGTCACCGAGCGACTGCTGCATCAGACCGGCCAACTCGGCGCGCTGCCGGTCGGAGAGCGAGTTCATCAGCCGCTCACCGGCTGCCGAACGGCGGGCCAGCACGTCGATCAGCTCGTCGACGGTCTCCGGCCGCTCCGGGAAGAATTCGCCGTGCCTGCGCATGAACTCGGCGAACGCGTCGGTGGTGTCCTCCGCGCGCCCGTGCCGGGCCAGCAGATCGTTCAGGTCCCGCATCATCTCGGCGAGCCGCTGCTGGGCGGCCGGGTCGGCGGACGCGCGCACGGCGTCGCGCAGCCCGGCGAACCGCTGACCGAGCACGTCGTCGCGGAGCTGGTCGAGGATCTGCTGGTACGACCGGCGGGCGTCCTCGCTGGCCCACTCGTAGCCGGCCAACTCCTCCACCGCCCGCGCGGTGGACCGGGGCAGGTTGTCCAGCACCGACTCGGCGAACCGCGCGTCGTCGTCAGCACGACCGCGCAGCTCGTCCCGCTCGGCCGCGAGGGCCTGGTCGAGCAGGGCCTGAGCCCTGGTCACCGCGCCGTCCAGGTCACCGCGACGAAGCGCCTCCCGGCGCAGCCGCCGAGCCCGGGCGGCCAGGTCGTCCAGCCCACCCCGCCCCTGCGGCCCACGGCGCAGCAGGTCGCGCAGCGCCTCCCGCAGGCTGCCCCCGGCCAGCACCTCGGCGCCGACCGCGTCCACCGCCTCTTGCACGTCGTACGGGGGCGCGAGCGGGTCGGGCCCGCCGCGCCACTGCCCGTACCGGAACCGGTTGCCGGCCACGGTCAGCCCCGGCCGCCGTAGACGGTGCGCCCCGAGTCGGTGACGTCCTTGCCGAGCCGACGGGTCAGGTGCAGCCCTTCCAGCACGAACTCGACGGCGGCCGCCGCCTCCTCCGGGGTGGGCGCGTCGCCCAGGCCGAGCCGATCGAGGACCTTCGCCAACCCGGGCACCGTGCCCACCTGGCGCAGCAGCTCGGCGGCGCCGACCAGCTCGCCGGTCTCGATCGCCGCGCCCTCCTCGACCAGCCCGGTGAAGCCGGACAGATCCAGCCCGGCGAGGTGGGCCCGGAACGTCTCGGCGGTCGCGGTACGCAGCAGGTGGGCGAGGATCTCGATCTCCCGCCCCTCCTCGCCGCTCTCGAACTCCACCTTGCCGCGCAGGGTGCTGGTCACCGACACCGCGTCGCCGACCCGGGCCACCGCGGCCTCCGGCCGGCCGTCCGGGGTGTCGGAGGCGGCGAGCAGCCCGGCGCGACGCAGCGCGGCGCCGGCGACCGTCTCGGCGGCGGCGATGGCGAATCGGGCGGAGACACCGGAGCGCGGGTCCACCGACGGGGACTCCCGCACGGCGCGGGCGAACCGGGCCAGAACCTCCAGCACGTGCTCCGGCACCTCGGCGACCAGGTCGGCCTCCTGCCGGATCAGTGCCAGCTCCAACTCCAGGTCGACCGGGTAGTGGGTACGGATCTCCGCGCCGAAACGGTCCTTGAGCGGGGTGATGATCCGACCCCGGTTCGTGTAGTCCTCCGGGTTGGCACTGGCCACCAGGAGCAGGTCCAGCGGCAGCCGCAGTTGGTAGCCCCGGACCTGGATGTCCCGTTCCTCGAGCACGTTGAGCAGGGCCACCTGGATCCGCTCGGCCAGGTCGGGCAGCTCGTTGACGGCGAAGATGCCCCGGTTGGTGCGGGGCACCAACCCGAAGTGAATGGTCTCCGGGTCGCCGAGGGTGCGGCCCTGGGCGATCCGGATCGGGTCCACGTCACCGATCAGGTCGCCGACGCTGGTGTCCGGGGTGGCGAGCTTCTCGCCGTACCGCATCGACCGGTGCAGCCAGCCGACCGGCTGGTCGTCGCCGGCCTCGGCCAGCTGGGCGCGGGACGCCGGGGTGAGCGGGTGCATCGGGTGCTCGTTGAGCACGGAACCAGGGATGACCGGGGTCCACTCGTCGAGCAACGCGCCCAGCGAGCGGATCAGCCGGGTCTTGCCCTGGCCGCGCTCACCGAGCAGCACCATGTCGTGCCCGGCGAGCAGGGCCCGCTCGACCTCGGGCAGCACGCTGTCGTCGTAGCCGACGATGCCGGGGAAACGGGCCTCGCCGGAGCACATCCGGGCCAGGAGGTTGTCGCGGAGTTCCTGCTTGACGGTGCGGTACTGGTGACCGGCCGCCCGTAGCGCGCCAAGCGTGCCGGGCAGGTCGGCCGGTGGAACCGGAATTACCGGGTTAGGCGCAGTCACCCGACCCACGCTAGCTCACCTTCGCAGGGGTGCCCCGGGCATCAGGGGGCACCCCCACTGCCACCCTCAGCCCCGACCGCACCGCTGGCAGGTTCCCCGGCGGCGCAGGTGGTACGCGTAGGTGGCGGCGCCGAGCGCCACGCCCCACAGCGGCCAGAGCAGCATCGGCGCCCCGGTCAGGCTGAACCCACCGGTCAGTTTCCAGAACTCGGGGTTGCTGAGCAGGCCCAACGTGGCCGCGGTCACGGCGACGGCGACCAGGGTGGCCGGCACCACGGCCAGCTTCACCGGCACCCGACGGCCGGCGAGCCCGACCATCCAGCGCGGGAACCGCTCGCCCCAGCGCTGGACCAGCCCGAGGGTGAGGATCGCGCCGACGGTGGCGAACGCGCCCAGCCCGAACCCGGCCCAGACCAGCCCGGTCTCCTGCATCTCGGTCAGGAACTCCCGGGAGATGCCCAGCGGGATGCCGGCCGCCCAGGCGAACCGGGTCAGCGCGTACGTCAGCGGAATGGCCGCGGCGATCCCTGCGGCCCACCGGCCCCAACGCGCGGCGGCGGACGGGGTCGTCCAGGCCCGGTCGGTGTCGCCGCGGCCGCAGCCCACGCAGGCCCCGGCGGTGCGGCGCTGCCAGGCGAGCACCGCCCCGGCCAGCAGTAACCCGCCGACCAGCGCGGCGAACCGGGCGAACAACGCCCAGTTGAAGATCTCGGCATAGTCCACCGGCGGCCAGCCGAACGGCGCCCCGATGATCAGCATCGGCAGGTAGCCGAGGATGACCAGCACGCGGGGCGTCCGGGACGACCACGGCGAGCACGAACGCCACCGCCCAGGCGTAGCCGGCGAGCAGCGCCCGCAGCGGGCCGGGCGGGCGTACCGCCGGTCGGCTCATGGCCAGCGCGGCCACCGCGGCGGTCAGCAGCAGGCCGGCGAAGAGCGGGGCGGCCAGGTCCACCGGTACGAGGCGCAGCAGGTTGACGTCGCCGCCGTGGGTGTCGTTCGCGCCGAACGGGTAGCCGGAGCCGGTGAGCGTGCCGAGCAGGGCGAGCATGCCCCACAGGGCGAGCCAGCCGGCGGCCAGCGAGGCGAGCCGGTCCGGCCAGCGGGAGGCGGGACGAGGTGGGGAGGCAGTGATCGTTGTCATGCTCTCAGCCTCGGCCGACGGCCGGTCGGGATCCTCCCGGGTGGCGGTGAACCCGCTCCCCCGGAGGAGGGACCGTTCAGCCGGACGGGGTGACGAAGCCGGACTCGTAGGCGGCGATGACCGCCTGGGTACGGTCACGGACGCCCAGCTTGGCCAGCACGTTGCCGACGTGCGTCTTGACCGTCTCCACCCCGACCACCAGGTGCGCGGCGATCTCCGGGTTGGAACGGCCGGTGGTCATCAACCGCAGCACCTCGGCCTCCCGCTCGGTGAGCCGAGCGGCGCGCAGGCGGTCACCGCCGACCGGCCCGTACGCCCCGACCAGCTGACGGATCGCGGCCGGGAAGAGCAGCGACTCCCCCGCCGCGACGACCCGGACCGCCTCCACCACCTCGGCGGGCCGGGCCCGTTTGAGCAGGAAACCGGAGGCGCCGGCGCGCAGCGCCTCGTAGACGTACTCGTCATTGGCGAACGTGGTGACCACCAGCACCCGGGGCGGGTCGGCGGAGGTGGTCAGCAGGTGCCGGGTGGCCTGGATGCCGTCGATGCCGGGCATCCGCACGTCCATCAGCACCACGTCCGGCCGGTGCCGGGCGACCAGCGGCGGCACCTCGGCACCGTCGGCGGCCTCGGCGAGCACCTCCAGGTCGGGCTGCGCGTCGATGATGGCCCGCAGCCCGATCCGGATCAGCTCGTCGTCGTCGACGATGAGCACGCCGGTGGTCATCGTTGCTCCTCGTACGGCAGGCGGGCCCGGATCAGCCACCGGTCGCCGTCCGGGCCCACGGTGAGCCGACCGCCGAGCAGCAGAACCCGCTCCCGCATGCCGTCCAGGCCCCGGCCACCCCGGCCCGGGTCGGCGCGATCCGGCGGGCTCACCGCGTTGACCAGCTCCAGTTCCAGCGCCCCCGGGAGCAGGTCCAGCCGCAGCGTGACCGGCCCATCGCCGTACCGGGCGGCGTTGGTCAGTCCTTCCTGGACGATCCGGTAGCCCTCCCGGGAGACCGCCGCGGGCACCCGCGCCGGGTCGCCGACGCGATGCGCGTGCACCGCCAGCCCGGCCGCGCGGGCGTCGGTGACCAACCGGTCCAGGTCGGCGAGGGTACGCTGCGGCGCCACCACCGGCCGGTCGCGGCCGGTCTCCCGGAGCAGCCCGAGCACGTGGTCCAGCTCGTCCATGGCGGTCCGTCCGGTCTCCTCGATGGCGGTGAGCGCCCGCCGGACGAACTCCGGGTCGGTGTCCAGAACCTCGCGGGCGGCCCCGGCCTGGAGGGTGGCCACGGTCAGCGCGTGGCCGACCGAGTCGTGCAGCTCCCGGGCCAGCCGGTTACGTTCGGCGAGCCGGGTGGCCTGCGCCTCCAGGGCGGCGATCCGCTCCGCCGGAGCCGGGCCGAGCAGCACCGGCGCCATCGAACCGGCGAGAGCCCCCAGCCCGGCGACGGCGTAGCCGAGGCCGACCAGCAGGGCCACCCCGGTCACCGTCAGCCAGCCGGTGTCCCGGCCGTGCAACGGCCCGAACTGTTCCCGGCTGGTCACCTCGGCGCCGATGCCGAACTGCTGGGCGATGAAGGCCAACGCCATCGGTACGGCGGTGAACAGGGCGATCATCACCAGAGCGCCGATGGTGAGGTGGGTGGCGATCCAGAGCGCACTACGTAGCCGGGTTTCCCGGTCGCCGCGGTGCCCTGGTGTGGGCTCGGGCAGGTCGACGCCGAGCAAGGCCCGCACGGCGGCGATCTCCAGGGCCCGGCTGCCGTCCAACAGCAGCGGCACCACGGCGATCAGCACCGCGATCACCAGCAGGGCGTACACCAGCGGGCGGGGGATCTCCGAGTCGGCGAGCAGTTGGGCGAAGGTCACCGCGAGCAGCCCGTACGGCAGCGCCAGCACCCCGCCCAGCAGCAGGAACACGCCGCGACGCCAGGTGGTGCCGGCGACCAGCGGGGTCAGTGCCGCTCGGAGGGTCACCTCGTCATTCTGCTGCCGGGATCGGCCCGCGCGACTCCCCCGTGCCGGGGAGATCTCAGCGGTGGTCGGCGACGTACTGCTGTGGGTCCTTGTCGCGGAACGGGAGGTTACGGCCGTTCTTGTACTCGCCGTAGAAGGTCAGCCAGCGCTGGCCCAGCTCGGCGCGGAGTTCGGTGCTGGCGTGCCGCCGGAAGTCGGGCAGCGCCTCGTCCTCCTCCTCGGCCAGGTGCTCGCTGTTCTCCCGACGGGCCGTGCCGACCGCCGCCCACCACTGCTCCGAGCCGACGGGGTGCAGTTTCGCCTCGGCGATGGCATCCCGGATCTTGTTGTGGTCGCCGATCGCGTCGGCGGTCTCGTCCTCGCCGTCGTCGCCGTGCTTGACCAGGTGCGGGTAGAGGATCGCTTCCTCGGCCTCGGCGTGGATGTCCAGGTGCAGGGCGAGGGCGTCCCAGATGGCGAGCATCTCCTGCTCGTCGCGGGCGTCGTCGAGGCGGGCGAAGCCGCGCCGGAAGGTGGCGTGGTCGTCCAGGATCAGTGCGGTGATGTCGTCCACTGTGCTCACTTTTCCGTTGGGCTGGCGAATCGGGCACGCACCATTGCCGGCATCGCGGCGAGTCCGGTGACCGGGCGGAAGCGTTTCGCGGCTTCGGCCAGCACGGCGTACTCGTCGTCGGCGAGGTCGATGTCCGCGGCGGCGGCGTTGCGTTCCATCTGCTCCACGCTGGACGCGCCGGGGATGGCGAGCACGTTCGGGTGGCGCAGCAGGTAGGCCAGCGCGATCTGACTGGGGGTGGCGTCGTGGGCGTCGGCGACCTGGCGCAGCGTGTCGATCAGAACCGCGCCACGTTCCAGATTTTCCGGCAGGAAGTACGGGTTGGCGCGCCGAACCGCGCCGGTCGGCGGGTTCTTCGCGTCGTAACGGCCGGAGAGAAAGCCCTGCGCCAACGGGCTGTACGCGATGACCACCCGGCCGGCCTCCCGCGCGTACGGCAGCAGTTCCTGCTCGGGCGCGCGGTCCAGCATGCTGTAGCGGACCTGGTTGCTGAGCACCCGCCGGCCGAGCGCCGCCTCTGCGACCTGCCAGCGGCGCAGCCCGTAGTTGCTCACCCCGACCTCGCCGACCAGCCCGACGTCCTGCAGGACCCGCATACCGCGCATGGTGGTGTGGTCGGCGACCAGTGGGTTGGGCTGGTGCACCTGGTAGAGGTCGATGCTGCTGACGCCGAGCCGGGCTGCCGAGGCGACCGCCCGCTGCTGCACCACGGCGGCCACCGGCAGCATCGGGAAGATCTTGGTGGCGACCACCACCTTGGGCCGGTCGTCGCCGAGGGCCGCGCCGAGGATTCGCTCGCTCCGCCCGAAGCCGTAGATCTCCGCGCTGTCGAAGACGGTCACGCCCAGCTCCACGGCCCGCCGGACGATCTGCGTCGCCTGGGCTTCAAAGGCCGGACCGTAGCCCCACTCCCGGGAGCCGAACTGCCAGGTACCCAACCCGATCTTGGACAGTGGCTTGGGCGTGTCGAGCGGGATGAAACGCATGGCGTCGAAACTACCCCCGTTGTCCGGTTCACACGCCTGATCCCGGGCACCCCGGGCCGGAGCTAGGCTCATGATCGTGACTTACCTCGCCGCGGATGACCGCTACGACACCATGACCTACCGGCGCAGCGGACGCAGTGGTCTGCGGCTGCCCGCCGTCTCCCTCGGCCTGTGGCACAACTTTGGCCCGGACCGCCCGTATCAGCGGCAGCGCGACATCGTCCGGCGCGCCTTCGACCTGGGTGTGACCCACTTCGACCTGGCCAACAACTACGGCCCGCCGCCCGGCTCGGCGGAGGAGAACTTCGGCCGGATGCTCGCCACCGACCTGAAGCCGTACCGCGACGAGCTGGTCATCTCCAGCAAGGCCGGCTATCTGATGTGGCCCGGCCCGTACGGCGAGTGGGGCTCGCGCAAGAACCTGATCTCGTCGCTGGACCAGTCGCTGGGCCGGATGGGGCTGGACTACGTCGACATCTTCTACTCGCACCGGTTCGACCCGGACACCCCGCTGGAGGAGACGATGGGCGCGCTCGACGCCATCGTCCGCTCCGGCAAGGCGCTCTACGTCGGCATCTCGAACTACAACTCCGAGCAGACCGCGCGGGCCGCCACGATCCTGCGCGAGCTGGGTACGCCGCTGCTGATCAACCAGCCGTCGTACTCGATGCTCAACCGCTGGACCGAGTCCGACAGCCTGCTCGACACGCTGGAGCAGGTCGGCGCCGGCTGCATCGCGTACAGCCCGCTGGCCCAGGGCCTGCTGACCGACCGCTACCTGGGAGGTATCCCGGCCGACTCCCGGGTGCGCACCAGTGTGTTCCTCAACGAGAGCGACCTCAGCGAGGAGAAGATGGCCACGATCCGCGGGCTCGGCGCGGTCGCCGAGAGCCGTGGCCAGTCGCTGGCCCAGCTCGCGCTGGCCTGGGCGCTTCGCGACCCGAGGATGACCAGCCTGATCATCGGGGCGAGCAGCGTCGAGCAGTTGGAGACGAACATCGCCGCGCTCGACAACCTCGACTTCAGCACCGAGGAGCTGGCCGAGATCGACCGGCACCTGGGCTGAGGCCCACCGAGCCGGCGGCGGCCCGGGTCACCAGATCCGGCGCCGCCCGGCCCGGTGGTTGCGTACCCCACACTCCCGGCCTACCGGTGCGACGACGCTGCGGCGCCGCCGGCCCGCGCCGATCAGCAGCACCAGGACCAGCACGGCGGCAGCGCCAGCCAGCACCGGCCACCGGCCACCGAGGTTGGTCACCGACGCCACCGGCACGCCCGGGTCGGCCGCCGCCGCCACCGCCGGGTCGGTGGTGGCCGGCCGGCTCTCGGCGGTACGTGGAGCGGCTGACGCCTTCTTCGCCGCGCTCTTCGTCGCGCCGGCCCGCTGCGGGGTCTTGTGGAACACCACATCCGAGCAGGAGTAGTAGGTGTCCGGGGTGTTGGAGTTCTGCCAGATCGTGTAGATGAGGTGCCGGCCCTCACGACCCACCGGTAGTCGACCCGCCAACTGGTACGCCCCGGCCCGCACCGGCGGGTCGGTCACCGTCAGAAACGGGCGCGCCTCCAGGTCAGCCCAGGTCAGCGGAGCCTTGGGGTCGTAACTGGGCCGGGTGAGGTAGAGCCGGAAGGTGCCCCGGTGCTCGATGGTGGTCCGGTACTGGAAGGTGAACTTCGCACCGGTGGTCAGCTCGGTGGACGGCCAGTCGGTACGGGGCAGGTCCAGCCCCCGGTACGCGGACAGCCCACCGCTGCACAGCTCGCCGTCCGGGATCCGCTCCCGATCCCGACCGTTGATCGCCGCCACCCGGACGTTGTCCCACTCCCGTACCGCAGCGCCCGCCTGGACCGCCGCTTGGCAGGCGCTGGTGGCCGCGTACCGGCCCTCGGGCCCGCAGGCCGCCGCCCGGCTGATCGGGTCGGTCGGAGCGCCGTGAGCGGCGGCGGGCGTGGCGGCCAGGGGCACGGTCGCGGCAGCGACCAGCACCGTGGCGAGGAGCCGGCGTGCGGGCATGAGGATGACCTCCGCCCACTGGTACGGCCGGCAGCCGACAAAGGTTCGACGACGACCGGCGGGAATCCGGCGGGTGGGCGGAGCGTTTCGATACTCGGAACCGCTTGCACCGAGGAGGCAGCCATGAAGGTACGTAGCTCGTTGCGTGCACTGAAGCAGAAGCCGGGTTCGGTGGTGGTCCGCCGTCGCGGCCGGGTGGTCGTGGTGAACCGCGCCAACCCGCAGTGGAAGAGCCGCCAGGGCTGATCCGGCCTTAACGGACATATAGGCGAAGAACGCCCTGACCGCATCCCTGCGGTCAGGGCGTTTTCGTGTCCCTTTGCTCTGCTTCAACCCACGCAACACTTGCGGCGCAGAAGTGTTGCGTGGGTTGAAGCAGAGCAAAGGCGGCGACCGGCAGCCCCGCCTGACCCAGTAGGTCGGGTAGGCAACAAGAAGCGGGGGGGGTTTTTTTGAAAAAAAAAAACCCCCCCCGCGGTGGCGAGGG
>NZ_JBEXEV010000008.1:0-61210 GCF_040606435.1 Micromonospora sp. NPDC005413 | reverse complement strand
AGTTTTTTGGGTTGTTCTAAAAAAAACACTCCCCTCTCGTTTATAAAAACAACACCCCCCCCCCCCGCCTGCGTTCGCAAGGTGGAGCCGAGGGGACTCGAACCCCTGACCCCCACACTGCCAGTGTGGTGCGCTACCAGCTGCGCCACGGCCCCTTGCTGTCATCCCGGTCTCCCGGGCACTGGGAAACTATACACAGACCGGCTGGCATGGTCATCTCGCGGGGTCCCCCGCCGAGCCGGGTCAATTGAGCGCCACGTCCGGCGGGAAGTGGGCGACCGCGGCCATCATCCCGCCCTGCCGGCGCAGCACCATCGGCCACAGATCGTCGGGCCGGTCGACGAAGGCGTCACCGGGCAGCGCGTCCATCACGAACCAGGAGCCGTCGGCGATCTCCTGCTCGAGTTGGCCGCTGCCCCAGCCGGAGTAGCCGGCGAACACGCGGATGCCGCCGATGCTCTCCCGCAGTCGCTCCGGGTCGACCGAGAGGTCGATCGTGCCGACCGCTCCGGAGACCTGGTGGAAGCCCTTGACCCGGCGCATCGGGTGCCGCATCCGGGCCAGGCAGATGGCCGAGTCGGGCTGTACCGGGCCGCCCTCGAAGAGCACCGCCGGGTGGCGGGCCAGGTCGCTCCAGTCGCCGAGCACGTCGGCGACTGGCACCTCGGTGGCCCGGTTCAGCACCACGCCGAGCGCGCCGCCCGGCTCGTGGGCGACCAGCAGCACCACCGTACGGTCGAAGTTCGGGTCCTTGAGCGCCGGAGTCGCGACCAGCAGCCGCCCGGTCATCAACTCCATCGCTCGTCCGCCGATCGCCTGGCCCTCTCCCTGCATCCCACACACCCGTCAACCGTGAGCCCGCGCCGGAGCTCCGTCACCCGCTGGATTCGCGGGGTGCACCGGGATCAACCGCGCCGTCAACGCCATGCCTGGCACCATAGCCTGCGTCCCGGGCGCTGGCTAAGGTCTGACTGGCCGGTGATCAGACAGTTAATACGGCGGGTCGATGACACCGACGCCGGACGTGGCGGTGATCGACGGATCCCGGCCACCGACGGCTGGGAAACGCCCGAAAGGTCCGTCACATCCCGATAGATTCGGCTGATCGGGAGGGCGACCGCGATCGTCCCTGCCCGCGACACGGGGGCGGGTGGCGATGGCAACGGTCCGGGACGCGACGTACGACGTGCTCCGCACCCTCGGCATGACCACCGTCTTCGGCAACCCCGGCTCCACCGAGGAGCCGTTCCTGCAGGACTTTCCCACCGACTTCCACTACGTCCACGCGCTGCACGAGGCGACGGCGGTCGCGATGGCCGACGGCTACGCCCAGGCCAGCGGCACACCCGCCCACGTCAACCTGCACACCGCCCCGGGCACCGGCAACGGCATGGGCAATCTGGTCACCGCCTGGCACAACAAGACCCCGCTGATCGTCACCGCCGGCCAGCAGACCCGGGAGATGCTGCTGCTCGAACCCCGGCTGACCAACCGGCGGCCCACCGAGCTTCCGCAGCCGTACGTCAAGTGGGCCTACGAGCCAACCCGGGCGCAGGACATCCCCGGAGCGGTGCTGCGGGCGTACGCGACGGCGGTGCAGCCGCCGGCCGGGCCGGTCTTCCTCTCCCTGCCGATGGACGACTGGGCCCAGCCCGCCGGCCCGCCGCCCGCACCGCGCTCGGTGGCCACCCGGTTCGCACCGGACCCGCAGCGGTTGGACGAGTTCGCCCGGGTCCTGGCCGACAGTCGCAACCCGGCGCTGGTGTACGGGCCGGGAGTCGACCGCTCCGGCAGCTGGTCGACCGCGGTCGCGCTGGCCGAGCGACTGGCCGCACCGGTCTGGTCAGCCCCCGCACCGGAGCGGGCCGTGTTCCCGGAGGACCACCCACACTTCCGCGGGGTGCTGCCGTACGCGATCGGTCCGCTGGCCGAGGCCCTGCGGGGGCACGACACGGTGCTGGTCATCGGCGCCCCGGTGTTCCGCTACTACCCGTACGTGCCGGGTGAGCACCTGCCTGACGACGCCCGGCTGCTGCACGTCACGGACGACCCCGACGAGGCCGCGCGCGCCCCGGTCGGGGACAGCCTGCTCGGCGACCCCGGGCTGACCCTGGCCGCGCTCATCGAGCGGGTACCGCTGGCCGATCGACCGCCGCCGGCGCCCCGGGATGCGTTGACACCGCCGGAGGTCACCTCCCCGCTGAGCCCCGACGCCCTGTTCGCCGCGCTGGCCGCGCACTGGCCGACGGACGGCGTGCTGGTCCAGGAGTCACCGTCCAATCTGTCCGCGCTGCGCCGCCAGCTGCGGATCAACCGCCCGGCGTCGTACTTCACGATGGCCAGCGGCGGCCTCGGCTACGGCCTGCCGGCCGCGATCGGGGTGGCACTCGCCGAACGGGACACCGGGCGCGGCCGTCCGGTGGTGGCGGTGGTCGGCGACGGCTCATTCCACTACTCCGTGCAGGCGCTGTGGACCGCCGCGCGCCTGTCACTGCCGGTGGTGGTCGTCGTCCCGGTCAACCAGCAGTACGCGATCCTCAAGGCGTTCGCCGAGCTGAAGCACACTCCCGGGGTGCCCGGCCTGGACCTGCCGGGGCTGGACATCATCGCGATCGCGGCCGGCTACGGCTGTGCCACCGAGGTGGTGGAGACTCCCGACCAGCTCGGCGCGGCGCTCGCCAGCGGGCTGCACGCCGACCGGCCCACCGTGTTGCCGGTGCCGATCAGCACCGACGTGCCCGGCATCCTCTGAGCCGGCCCGGTCAGCGCGGGGCGATCGACAGTGGGGCGCCGGTGAAAACGTCCAGGACCGGCCGGGCGCCCAGCGGTGCCGCGAGGGTGACGGTGACCGGCTCCAGCTTGAGCAGGGCGGGGCAGACGCCGGTGGCCCGGGTGACGCTGCCACCGACCACGACGACGTCCGGCCGTTCCCACACCAGCGGCGTGATCCCGGTGTCGCAGGCACCGACGCCGAGCCGCACGGTCAACCGGGTGCCGTCGACCGCCGCGAGGTCCTGGGCGGCCACCAACCCGTCCGGCATCGGCCGGGCCGGCGCGGTGGGCTCGGGAACCGACGTGATCGCCGTCGGCGCGACGGCGAGCCGGGCCACCGGGGTGGCCAACTCCTCGATGGTGAACAGCCAGGCCGGGACCTGAGCCTCACCCCGGCTCGTGCGGACCGGCACGCTGCCGAGCCTGACCCCGGTGACGGTCAGCGGAAGGCAGGCGGTCTGCGTCGCGCTGGTGGCCCAACCATCCGGCCCAGGTTCGACGGTGGGGCCGCCGGGGGTCGGCAGGCCGGGCCGTTTCGGTCGCCCCGGGCAGGGCAGCGGATCACCCTGGTCAAGCTGCCGGTACGCCTCGGCCGCGCTGACCAACGGCAACGTCAGCAGGCCGTCCGGGAACCGGATCTCGGCACCTACCCGGGTGGGCGGGATCGGGACCTGCGCGCGGTACCAGCCGGCTCGGAAGGCCGCCTCCGTGTCGGGGGTGAAGTCCGGGTCGCCAGTGAGCACGGTCGGCCCCTCCAGCGGGACGTACCCCGTGCGCCAGTCGGGGCCGGGCTGCCACGCCTCGGCGACCTCGGTCGCCCGCTGGTCGAACGCCTCCGCGCGGCCCGTCGGATTGCTGGGCCCGCTGGCCCGATCAGCGCCGATGGAGGCACAGCCCGCCGTGAGCAGCAACGGGAGTACGAGCAGCAGGACCGGTCCACGACGCATGTACGGTTCGACGCGGCGGTCGACCCCCCGGTTCCCCTGGCCTGGGCTCAGGTCTCGCCACCCAGATCCGTCTGGTACGCCTCCCAGAGCAGGTCGGCCCCGCGCCGCCGATGCCGGGCCAACCTCCGCAGCAGGTGCCCGGCCCGGTGCCGCAGCTCGTCGGGGTGTGCCTCGGGCCGCTCGGCGATCTGCTGAACCGCCAGGATCGCCGCGACGATGGCGGCGTGCTCCCGGGTCAGCAGTCGCACCCCGTGGTCCAGCCGGGGCGACTGGCTGAGCAGCTCCCGGTAGAGGCCAGCGGGGCCCTCGGTGACCCGGACGTGCTCGGCGAAGCCCTGCCCCACCGGACGCAGCCGGAGCAGGACCTCTTCGCGCCAGCACGGCTCGGTGGTGGCGACGGCGACGGCCCGGCCGAGCGCGTGTACGTCACCGGCGAGCCCGGCCGGGTGCGGCTCACCGGGCAGCCCGGCTGGGTGCGTGTGCGCGGCGGACGGCCGGGCGACGAGTGACGGCTGCTGGACCGGACCGGTGACCATGGCACCTCCCGCGCTGCGCTGCTACCCCATACCGCGATGGTGAGCCTGCCCGGCCCGCCCTGTCCAGGGCCTTCGGGCGGCTCATCTGCCCCATTGGCCCCACCGGCCCCGCCCGCCCCACGCACCGCTCGGTCAGGCGCCCAGCGGGTGCTCCGCCAGGCGGTGCAGTTGGGCGGCGACCGCGTGCGCGTCACCGTCCCGCCCGTCGACTGGTCGGCCCGTCGTGATCGCGTCGGCCAGCGCCCGCAGCTCGGACGAAGGCAGGCTGGCCAGGCCCATGCCGCGCAGCGGGATGATGACCCGCCTCGTACTCTCCTGGTCGGTCGCGATGATGGTCGGCACCCGCTGTCGACCCGCCGGGTAGTCGTCCCCCGCCTCGCGATAGGACACCATGCCGGCGTCGATCCGGGCGGTCGCAAGGTCGACCGTGCGGGTACGGAACGCACCTCGCACCCGTGCCCGGCTGCCGTCCAGCCATGCGGCCGTGCGGAGCACCCGCAGCACGAGGTAGACACCGAAGAGCACGAATGGCAGCGCGCACAGGCCAATGAACGGACCAGGGCCGGTCTGATCCACACCGCCGCCGGCATCCCGCAGCTCGGGCGGCAGCATTCCCGGCGGCAGGTCACGGGCCTCCTCATAGGAGGCGAACGAGTCACCCGGGCCGGTCAGCCGGCGCAGCAGCCCGTCGGCGATCAGGGGCAGGGCCACGAACGCCGCACCAACGGTCGCGAGGAAGACGCCGACCAACACCGCCACGATGCGCTGGCCGGGGGACGCACCGACCGACAGGCGCAGCTCCTGGTTGCTCACGGGAGGCAGCGTAGGTGACGCGAGCCGCTGGCCGTGGTCCCAGCCCGTGCTGTGATGATCAACCTGTCGCCGTCGCACCCGCGAAGCCCCGGACACAACGAAGCGCCCCGGCCGGTGGGCCGGGGCGCATCGCTTCGAGGTGGTGGAGGTGCCGGGAATCGAACCCGGGTCCTTCGCCGGTTTGTCAGGGCTTCTCCGAGCGCAGCTCGCTGTGCCTCTACTCGGCCCCACCGCTCACGCGAGCAAGTTGGTGTGACGGGCCCAGTCGCTGATTAATCTCGCCGCACGGACCCCGCGACCGGGTCCGATTGGCCAGCCTCCTAGCTGATGCCGGCTACTGGGACGAAGGCGTTCCCAGGCCGACAGACTTAGCTACTCGCCTCAGGCGGCGAGAGCGAAGTCAGCGCGATTGTTCTTGGCGCTTATAAGTTTCCGACGACCGATTCTCGAGACGACGTCGGCTTCCTCGGCTCGCTTCCCCTGTCGCTGCGTACGAAGTCGAAACCAGTCACCCCCTCGACAGGCCACCGATGTGGTGGCACTGACAAGACTAACGCCTGCCGCAACAGCTTTCATCCCGAGCCCCGGGCCGGCACGCCGACCCGGACAAACAGGATGAATCAGTCGCCCATGCCCTTGCCACGTCGACCGGACACTCGGGCAATTTCCCGGTCCGCGTCCCGCTTGGCGAGGTCCTGACGCTTGTCGTACGACTTCTTGCCCTTGGCCAGGGCGATCTCGACCTTGGCCCAGCCGTCGGAGAAGTAGACCTGCAACGGGACGATCGTCAGACCGCCCTCGCGGGTCTTGCCGACGAGCTTGTCGATCTCACCCCGGTTGAGCAACAGCTTGCGGGTACGCCGGGGCTCGTGGTTGGTCCAGGTGCCCTGGGTGTATTCCGGGATGTGCATGGAGTGCAGGAACAACTCGCCGTCACGCTCCTGAGCGAACGCGTCGACCAGCGACGCCCGCCCGGCCCGCAGCGACTTGACCTCGGTGCCGGTCAGCGCCATGCCCGCCTCGTACGTGTCGAGGATCGCGTAGTCGTGGCGCGCCTTCTTGTTGGAGGCGACCACCTTGCGCCCTTTTTCCCGTGGCATCGGTGCCACCCCCTCTCCCCCGGACGTCCGTGGCCGGGCTCACCCCGGCCGGACAACCGATCATGCTACCTGAATGACAAGGACCCTCCCGCGCCGTTTATTTCCGGCCGCGGGAGGGTCCTCGGGTAGACGACGGGACGACCCGTATGGCGCCTAGACCCGCAGGTAGAAGCGCAGGGTGATCCAGGCGGTGCCCGCGCTGACCAGACCACCGACGCCGGCCATCAGCGGGAAGATGAACAGGATGTCGCCCCAGGTGATCGGCGAGAGCAGGCCCTGCAACGCACTCAACGATCCATCAAAGAGCAGGTACTTGGCCGCGATCAGGCCGACCAGGCCGAGCAGCGAGCCGATCAGGCCGGCCACCACCGCCTCCAGCACGAACGGCGCCTGAATGAACCAGTTGGACGCGCCGACCAGCTTCATGACCGCCACCTCACGCCGCTTGCTGTACGCGGCAACCTGGATGGTGTTCGCGACCAGCAGGAGGGCGGCGACCGCCATCACGATGGCTGCGGCCAGGGCGATGTTCTGGATCGAGGTGAGGATGTTGAAGATCTTGTCGAGCAGTCGACTCTGATCGATGATCTCGTCGACACCCGCGGTGTCCTTGTACTGGTCGTAGATGTTCTTGTACTGCTCCGGGTTGTTCAGCCTGAGCCGGAACGCCTCGGGCAGCTGGTCCGGCTTGACCGCGTTCACCAGGTCCGGAGCGTCCTGGTACATCTCCTTGAAGCGCTTGTACGCCTCGTCCTTGTCGACATAGAAGACCTCCTTCACCAGGGGGTCGCTCTTCAGCTTGGTGTCCAGGTCGGTGCGCTCCTGCTCGCTCACCTCCTGTTTCAAGAAGATCGAGACTTCGATGTTCTTGTAGTAGAGGTCCTTCATGTCGTCGACCTGGCGGTACATGAGACCGCTGGCGCCGAGCATGGTCAGCGAGACCGCCATCGTGATGATCATCGCGATGGACATGGTCACGTTGCGCCACAGTCCGACCAGTACCTCGGACAGGACGTATTTCACGCGCATCGGGATTTCCTCCGGGTCTCCGGCATGAAGAGTTCGTCGTCAGGCTGCGCAGGGGTGGAGCGCCGGCTCACCCGTAGACGCCGCGGGCCTGGTCACGCACGATGCGACCGCTCTCAATCTCAACGACGCGGCGGCGCATCTGGTTCACGATGTTGGAGTCGTGGGTGACCATCACGACGGTCGTGCCGGTGCGGTTGATCCGGTCCAGAAGGCGCATGATCTCGATCGAGGTGTCCGGGTCCAGGTTTCCGGTGGGCTCGTCCGCCAGCAGGATCAGCGGGCGGTTCACGAACGCCCGGGCGACGGCGACCCGCTGCTGCTCACCACCGGAGAGCTCGTGCGGGTAGCGGTGCTCCTTGCCACCGAGCCCGACCAGCTCCAGCACCTCCGGCACGACCCGGCGGGCAACCGCCTTGGTCTTGCCGATCACCTCAAGGGCGAACGCCACGTTCTCGTAGGCGGTGCGGTTCGGCAGCAGCCGGAAGTCCTGGAAGACGCAGCCGATCGAGCGCCGGAAGTGGGGTCGCTTCCAGGAACGCATCGACGTGACGTCCTTGCCGTTGACGACGACGCGCCCCTTGTTGGGGGCCACCTCGTGCAGCAGCATTTTGATGATCGTGGACTTGCCGGAGCCGGATGGACCGATGAAGAAGACGAACTCACCCTTCTCGATCGAGACGGACACGTTGTCGAGCGAAGGCCGGGACGCCTTCGGGTACGTCTTCGTCACTTGCTCAAGCTGAATCACGGGTGGTGAGTCTACGCGGTGTAACAACTGAGCCAAGCCCCACGCCCCGCCGATCCGACGCGAGTCGTCGAATCAGGCCTCTACCTGGAGATCGACGACGCGCTCCGCCCGCGTGTCGTTACGCACCGTCGCCGGCGAGCTGCCGCTGCTTACGCCAGCGGATGCCGGCCTCGATGAAACCGTCCAGGTCACCGTCGAAAACCGCGGTCGGATTGCCGGTCTCCTGCTCGGTTCGGAGATCCTTCACCATCTGATACGGGTGCAGGACGTAGGAGCGCATCTGGTCGCCCCACGAGCCGGCGGCGTTCTCCTTGAGACCTTCGAGCTTGGCCTGCTCCTCCTGGCGCTTGCGCTCCAGCAGTCGGGACTGGAGCACTCGCAGCGCGGAGGCCTTGTTCTGCAGCTGGGACTTCTCGTTCTGGCAGGTCACCACGATGCCGCTCGGGATGTGGGTCAGCCGGACCGCCGAGTCGGTGGTGTTGACGCTCTGCCCACCGGGGCCCGACGAGCGGTAGACGTCGACCCGGATCTCGTTCTCGGGGATGTCGATGTGGTCGGTCTGCTCGGTGACCGGCAGGACCTCGACGCCCGCGAAGCTGGTCTGCCGGCGGCCCTGGTTGTCGAACGGGCTGATCCGGACCAGGCGGTGGGTGCCCGACTCGACGCTGAGCGTGCCGTACGCGTACGGCACCTTGACCGCGAAGGTGGCCGATTTCAGGCCCGCCTCCTCGGCGTACGAGGTCTCGTAGACCTCGGTCGGGTAGCCGTGCCGCTCCGCCCAGCGCAGGTACATCCGCAGCAGCATCTCGGCGAAGTCCGCCGCGTCCACGCCACCGGCACCGGCCCGGATGGCGACCAGCGCCTCCCGGGAGTCGTACTCGCCGGAGAGCAGGGTGCGGACTTCCATCTCCTGGATGGCCTTGGTCAGCCCGGTGATCTCCGCTTCGACCTCGATCAGCACGCCCGGGTCGGATTCGGCCTCGGCCAACTCCAGCAGGACCTTGGCGTCGTCGAGCTGTGAGCGCAGGCTGCCCAGCTTGCTGATCTCGCCGTTGACGTACGACAGCTGCGAGGTCACCTGCTGAGCCTTGGCCTGGTCGTCCCACAGGTCGGGGGCGGACGCCTCCTGCTCAAGGCGGGCCTTGTCCTCGTGGAGTCGGTCGAGGTTGAGGACGGCCTCGATGTTTCGCAGGGTCGCGTCGAGTTCCTTGAGCTGTTCGGCGTAATCGGCAGCGGTCACGACAGACAAGCGTACTGCGCGGATGAGGAGTGAGCTTGCGAGCCCCGCAGTTCCGCGCAAAACCGGCGCTGTGCCGAAGGCGGCCCAGCTCGTTCCGTATGCGTGAACCCGCCGATCGTCACCCGACGGGGGCGGACTTCAACCACGACAGGGCCGCCCGGTGGTAGGCGACGGCGAACTCCAGCGCGCTGGCGTCGTACGTCTCGCCGTCCCGTTTGGCGTTCTTCACCTGCTCCCGGACCTGCGCGAGGGCCTCGGTGTGGTATTCGTTGGCCGAGGCGTACAGGCCCTTCAGCTGACTGGCGGAGTGCAGGTTGCCGAAGGCCATCCGGAGCGCTATCGGGTTGCGGATGGTGTCCCGCCCCGGATTCTCCGTCAACCAACGAGAAAATGTCCGTTTCCCGCTGGCGGTGAGCGAGTACGGCTGGCTCATTCGCGGCCCCGGCTTACCGAGCCGCACGAAACCCCGCTCGGCCAGCACCGGCAACTCGCGGTAGACCTGACTGCGGGTCATTGACCAGTACGGCGCCAGACGGCGCTCAGCGGCGGCCATCAACTGACCGCCTGTCATCGGGCCCTCATGGAGGAGCCCGAGCAGGGCCGCCGCCGTAGGGTTGACTCCGGAATCCGCCATGCCCACCACGCTGCCACTTTGCGCACCCGGCGTCCAGGATTTGCCAGTTTGCCACCCGACAGGACTTCCTAAGTGCACTGTCGGCGACAGACTGTCCGTTGAGGACTATCGATGGATTGCGACATTCGGCCGACCGCCGGCGGCGCCACGCGCGCCGCCGGCGGGTCGTCGCCGGTCAGCCCATGTGGGGGTACGTGTGGTCGGTCGGCGGCACGAAGGTCTCCTTGATCGTCCGCGGCGACACCCAGCGGACCAGGTTGAGCCAGGAGCCCGCCTTGTCGTTGGTGCCGCTGGCCCGGGCACCGCCGAAGGGCTGCTGCCCGACCACCGCGCCGGTCGGCTTGTCGTTGATGTAGAAGTTGCCGGCCGCGTACCGCATGCGCTCGCCGACGGCGTCGACCACCCGGCGGTCGGTGGCGAACACCGAGCCGGTCAGCGCGTACGGGGCGATCGACTCGGCCTGGGCGACCACCTCGTCGAAGCGTGCGTCGTCGAACACGTGCACGCCCAGGATCGGCCCGAAGTACTCGGTGGTGAAGGTCTCGTGTGCGGCGTCGCCGCACTCGAAGAGCGTCGGCCGGACGAAGTATCCGACCGAGTCGTCGGCGGTGCCACCGGCCAGCACCCGGCAGCTGTCGTCGCCGGCGATCAGATCCAGCGCGGCGGTGTGCCGGGCGAACGCCTTGTCGTCGATCACGGCACCGCCGAAGTTGCTGAAGTCAGCCACGTCGCCGTAGGTCAGCGAGTCGGTGGTGGCGGCCAGCCGGTCGCGCAGCCCACCCTCCCAGATCGAGCGCGGCACGTACGCCCGCGAGGCCGCCGAGCACTTCTGGCCCTGGTATTCATACGCGCCACGGATCAGCGCGGTGTGCAGGGCGTCGACGTCGGCGCTGGTGTGCGCGACCACGAAGTCCTTGCCGCCGGTCTCGCCGACCAGGCGCGGGTAGCCCCGGTAGCGGGCGATGTTGTCGCCGACGGTCCGCCACAGCTGCTGGAAGACCTTGGTCGAACCGGTGAAGTGGATGCCGGCCAGGTCCGGGTCGGCGAGCACGACGTCGGAGACCTCCTCGCCCCGGCCGGTGACCATGTTGATCACGCCGGGCGGCAGGCCGGCGGCCTCGAACAACCGCATGGTGAAGTGCGCGGCGAACTGCTGCGTCGGGCCCGGCTTCCAGATCACCGTGTTGCCCAGCAGGGCTGGCGCCGACGGCAGGTTGCCGGCGATCGCGGTGAAGTTGAACGGGGTGACCGCGTAGACGAAGCCCTCCAGCGGGCGGTGGTCGAAGCGGTTCCAGACGCCGGGTGAGGACGCCGGCTGCTCCTCGAGCAGGCGGCGGGCGAAGTGCACGTTGAACCGGAGGAAGTCGATGAACTCGCAGGCCGCGTCGATCTCCGCCTGGATCGCGGTCTTCGACTGACCGAGCATGGTGGCGGCGTTGAGGGTGTCGCGCCAGGGGCCGGCGAGCAGCTCGGCGGCGCGCAGGAAGATCGCGGCGCGCTCCTCGAAGGGCAACGCCCGCCACATCGGGGCGGCGTCCTTGGCCGCCTTGATCGCGGCGCGGGCGTCGTCGTGGGTGGCGTGCGCGGTCACGCCCAGCACGTGCGCGTGCCGGTGCGGCTGCACCACGTTGATCGGGTCACCGCCGGCCATCCGCTGCTCGCCGCCGATGGTCATCGGCAGGTCGATGCGTTCGGCGGCGAGCTCGGTCAGCCGCCGCTGGAGCCGGTCCCGGTCGGGGCTGCCCGGCTCGTAGTTGCGAACCGGCTCGTTGCGCGGCTCGGGAACGGAGAACACGGCATCCATCAAGGCTCCTGGCGATCTCGACAGCAGTGGCGAAACCGGACCCGCAGGCACCGACCGGACGGCCGGACACCGGACGCCACACGGGAGGGCCGAGCAGCGGCGGGACCTCCCCTGATTCTCCCATGGAGGGCTGCACGCCCCACCTCCGCCACCGCCCTCCGCCAAGGACCGGCCCACCCTTTCTCTCCTTACCGGCTACACCCCGACGGGTGACCCGACCGGAGACGGGGTGGCCCGTCCGGCGAGCAGCCGGGCCACTCCCGGGTCACTCCCGGCCGTCCCGGGTCACTCCCGGCCGTCCCGGGTCACTCCCGGCCGTCCCGGGGCGGCGGACGGCCCAGCTGGCCCGCGTACCCTGAATGGTCGGTGACCTGCCGCCTCGAAGGGGAGACGATGACCAAGCAGCCCGGCCGCGTCCCGGCCGCGGAGTCGGACGAGCCCGCGGTCGACGCGGCCGGCCCCAGCAGTCGGCCGGTGGCCGCGCCCGGCGCGGCGGTGCTCGCGCTGCTGGCGCTCGGGTGGCTGACCGCCATGCTCTGGTCCACGCGGGAGGCCATCACCTCGGCGGCGGCCGGTGTCACCGCGATCAGTCTCTCCGCGTTCGCCCTGCCCGGCGTGATCTCGGCCGCGCTGGTGGCCGGGGCGGCCGTCGCGCTGGCAGTCGGCAACCTGCTGGCCCGCCGGTACGGCGACTGGGCCACCCTGCGCTTCGCCGGGGCGATCGGCGGCGGAATGCTCGTCGGGCTGGGCTCCGCGCTGGCCATCAACCTCACCTACTTCGACACCTCGACCACCAACGTGATCGCCGGCACCACCGCGGCTGCGGCGATCATCGGTGGCGCGGTAGCCGGCGCGCGGACCGCCCCGGCGGTCGGTGCGGTGGTGACCGCCGCGCTGGGCACGCTGGCTTTCGTGGTCGCGTTCAGCCGAGCCCGAGACCCGCTGTTCAACCTCTTCGGGGCCGGCGACAGCCAGCAGTCGGTGGTCGACGCCGCCAAGTGGGTGTCCCGCACCGAATCGCTCGTCGCCGGCCTGCTGGCCGGGCTGCTCGCCTTCGGCTACCTGACCTGGGCGAGGCGTCGGGCCGTCCGCCGCGATCCCGAGACCCCGGCGCTGCGCTGGCCGGCGTACCTGCTCGCCGGTGCCGGGCCGGGGCTGCTCCTGCTGCTCGCCGAGGTGATCATCCGGATCGGCGGCCGGTCGCTGCTCGATCTGGCCAGCGCGCTCAGCGAGGCGGACGCGGTTGCCCAGACCTCGCTGGGCACCTCGCGGGTGGACAACGGCATCTGGGTGCTCTTCGTGGGGGCGCTGACCGCGCTCATCGCGTTCGGTCGCACGCTCGGCCCGGCCCACACCGACGACGACGAACCGGCTGACGGCTCCGACACCGTCGTGGACCAGGTCGACCCGGAGGGCGAGCCCAGCCCGGCCGAGGCATTCGACGCGGACCCGGCCAAGGCGGATCCGTCCCGCTGACGTCGGCCGGCTCAGCCGGCCGCGCGTAGCAGCAGGTCCAGCTCTGTCACGTCGTACCACTCCAGCTCGTGGTCCTCGGCGCCGTCGACGGTGAACTGGGCGTCAGGGTCGCCAGCGGCTGCCTCGGCCACCACGTCAGCCGCCGCGGCGACCTCCTCGACCGCGTCCGTGCCGTCCACGTGCAGGGCCGCGACGGCAGCCACCGGCACGGCGTCGGCCAACGTCACCGTGCTGGAACCCAGCTCACCGTCACCCCGCCCGAGCGCGCCCGCCGGTAGGTCGACCGAGACGACGACGCGGCGGCGGGGAGCGGTCGGATCGGCCCGGAGCAGGTGCAGCGCGTCCTGGGCGGCCCGGGTGAACGCGACGTACTCCAGCTCCTCCTCGTCGCCCTCGGCGTACCACTCGCGCAGCGCCGGGGTCACGGCGTGCGCCTGATCGGCGGCCAGCCCGTCCTCACGCAGTCGGGCCAGCATCGGTACGGTCGCCGGCACGTACACCCGGACAAGCTCGTTGGTCACCGGTCGTCTCCCCCCGCTTCGTCCTCCACCGGCGGCCGCCGGCACGGGCGCAGATCATGCCGCACGCCGTGACCGTCATACACCCCGCCTCCGGCCGGTGGAAGTTCCCGGCCGGTGTGTCACGCGCTGTTGGCCAGCGCCGGACCGCCCGGGTGTTGGGCGACCGGCCGGCCGGGTGTTGGGCGGCCGGACCGCCCGGGTGTTGGGCGGCCGGAGCTGTCGATGGCAAACTGAGCTAAACGACATCAACCCCGGGAGTTATCTGTGGAGCCGAGGTTCCTGCTGCTCTCCGACGTCGCCACCGAGTTGAACGTGTCGGACTCGCAGGTCTACCACATGGTGCGCAGCGGTGAACTGCCGGCGATCAAGATCGGTGGGCGCGGCCAGTGGCGCGTCGAGCGCGCGCGCCTGGAGGAGTACATAGCGCGCAAGTACGACGAGACCGCCGACTGGGTGCAGAGCAACCCGCTGGTCGACCGCGACCCGGAGTAGCCAGCCCAGCCCTGCAAGGTCCGACACCCCGGCCTGACCCCGCGTCCCAGCCCAGCCCCGCACGGCCCCGCACTCCAGCCCAGCCCGCCCGGCCCCGCCCAGCCCGCCCGGCCCCGCCCAGCCCGCCCGGCCCCGCCCGGCCCCGCACTCCAGCCCAGGCCGGCCCACCCAGGCCAGCCCACCCGGCCCCCCACTCCGGCCCAACCCAGCCGCGCCCGCGCGCAACCCCGCCGCGCCCGGCCCCCACTCCTGGGTTGCGCCGGACGGGGCTGGGCCGGGATGCGGGGCTGGGCCGGGATGCGGGGCTGGGCCGGGATGCGGGGCTGGGCCGGGATGCGGGGCTGGGCCCCGCCCAGCCCAGCCTCGCCGACCCCGCCCAGCCCGGCCGCGCGCGTGATCCACTCCGTATCGCCGAAGTTGGGGTGTCAGGGCGCTCGGATACCGCGATATCGGCGAAGCGGAGTGGATCACGCGTGCTGCGGGTCGCCCTTCCACCCGAGCCATTGACCGGGACCGCTCCATCGCTCAGAATCGATGGTGTCGAAGGCAAACGAACGCAAACGCAAGATCAGTGGAGGCAGCGATGAGTGAGGCGCGACCGGGTCCATCCCGACCACCCGTGCGGCTGCGTCCCGTCCCGCCCATCGACCCTCCGTACGCGGACGAGACCGACGGGCCGTACTGGCCGGCACCGACCCACGGTCAGCTCGCCCTCGACCTGTTCGCCTCGACCCGGCCAGACCCGGTCCGGCCACCGGAGCGCCGGGCGGCCCTCCGGCCGGTGCCAAGCCGGTCCACCACTCACCCGGTCACGCCGTTACCGCCGGCGACCGCTCCGGAGGCCACCCGAGCCGCACATCGCTTCGTCGGCACCTGTCTGGAGGTGGTCAACGGCTACCGTTCGCCGGCGCAGGTGCGGGCACTGCTCGACCCGACCCGGGCGGGTGACCTGCTGACCGAGTTGGCCCGCGCGTCCGGGCGAGCCGGGGCACCTCGTCGCCGCGCCGGCCGGCCGGTGGTCCGGCTGCTCCGGCTGCGAGTCTGCGAGCCCCGGGAGGCCGCGGTGGAGGCGGCGGCCGTTCTCACCGGCGCGGGTGGTCGGAGCTGGGCGCTGGCGCTCCGCCTGGAGCATCGCCGAGGCCGCTGGCTCTGCACCGCGCTGCAGGTCCTCTGACCAACCCCAGGCGCCCGCCCAGCTTGAGCGCGCACCACAAGCCTGGCCACGCACCACAGCCTGCCACGCACCACAGCCTGCCCACGCACCACAGCCTGCCCACGCACCACAGCCTGGCCACGCACCCCGGCATGGCCACGCACCACAGCCTGGCCACGCACCCCAACATGGCCACGCACCCCGGCCTGTCCACGTACCCCGGCCTGCCCGCCCGCCCAGCTTAGGCGCGCTCCTGGCTGCGGTACCCCCAGCCGGCACGCGGCCCGGGGGCTGGAGACGCCGACGGGCCCCGGCCTGATCGGCCGGGACCCGTTGGTCAGGTGCTGTCTGTCAGTTGCCGCCGTTGGGGGCGCCGTGGCAGCGCTTGTACTTGCGGCCCGAGCCACACGGGCACGGCGCGTTGCGGGACGGGCCGTTGCTCGCCTCCGCCTGGTTCGGCGCCGACCGGCGGGAGGCGGCCGACGGAACCACCGGGCCGCGCAGCCCGGAGGCCGGTCGCTGCGGTGCGGACGGCGCGCTCTGCCCCGGCGCCGCCGGAGCACCCGGGGCCGGTCGACCCACACCGAGCGCCGGAGCCTGCTGCTCGGCCTGCTCCACGGCGACCGCGCCAGGACTGGCCTCACCGTCGATGGTGGGAGCGGAGTATTGCAGGCCCTGCCGCTGCGGAGCGCGGTTGAGGCCCTTGGCCCGGATCTCCACCGGCTTGTCGAGCAGCGTGACCTCTTCCGACCCCGCGTCCGGCTCCGGTTCGGTCACCTGGACGTCGACGTTGTAGAGGAAGCCGACCGTCTCCTCCTTGATGCCCTCCATCATGGTGGCGAACATGTCGAAGCCCTCGCGCTGGTATTCCACCACCGGGTCGCGCTGGGCGTACGCCCGAAGGTTGATGCCCTCCTGGAGGTAGTCCATCTCGTAGAGGTGCTCGCGCCACTTACGGTCGATGACCTGGAGCAGCACCATCCGCTCGAGCTGGCGCACCCCCTCGGTGCCGACCTGCTCCTCACGCCGGTCGTACGCGGCGTTCGCGTCGTCCTTGAGGCGGGCGACCAGGAAGTCGGCGTCCATGCCGGCCCGGGAACCTCCGGCTTCCTCCTCCAGCTCCTCGATCGTCACGCCGACCGGGTAGAGCTGCTTGAGGCTGGACCAGAGCTGCTCAAGGTCCCAGTCCTCGCCGTAGCCGTCGGAGGTGGCACCCCGCACGTACGCCTCGACGGTGTCGTCGATCATGTTGCGGACCTGCTCGGAGAGGTCCTCACCGTTGAGCACCCGGAGGCGCTCGGCGTAGACGACCTGGCGCTGCTTGTTGAGCACCTCGTCGTACTTGAGCACGTTCTTGCGAATCTCGGCGTTCTGGCCCTCGATCTGGGCCTGGGCGCTCTTGATCTGCTTGCTGACCATCTTCGACTCGATGGGCACGTCCTCCGGGATGTTGAAGCGCTCCATCACCGCCTCGACCGCACCGGCCCGGAAGCGCCGCATCAGCTCGTCCTGCAGGGACAGGTAGAAACGGGACTCGCCCGGGTCACCCTGCCGGCCGGCACGACCGCGCAGCTGGTTGTCGATCCGCCGGGACTCGTGCCGCTCGGTGCCCAGCACGTACAGGCCACCAGCCGCGGAGACCTCGTCCGCCTCGGCGTCGCAGGCCTGCTTCCACGTGGGCAGGACCTCCTCCAGCGCCTTGGCGTACTCCTCCTCGTTCTCCAGTGGGTCGAGACCACGCTGGCGCAGCTCGTTCGCCGCAAGGAACTCGGCGTTGCCGCCGAGCAGGATGTCGGTGCCACGGCCGGCCATGTTGGTGGCCACCGTGACCGCACCCTTACGCCCGGCCTGGGCGATGATCTCGGCCTCCCGGGCGTGGAACTTGGCGTTCAGCACCTCGTGCGGGATGCCCCGGCGGCGCAGCAACTGGGAGAGGATCTCGGAGTTTTCCACCGAGACGGTGCCGACGAGCACCGGCTGGCCCATCTGGTGCCGCTCGACGATGTCCTCGATGACGGCGTTGAACTTGGCCTTTTCCGTCTTGTAGATGACGTCCGGCCGGTCCGCGCGGACCATCGGGCGGTGGGTCGGGATGGTCACGACACCGACCTTGTAGACCTTGTTGAACTCGCTCGCCTCGGTCTGCGCCGTACCGGTCATCCCGGACAGCTTGCCGTAGAGGCGGAAGTAGTTCTGGAGGGTGATGGTGGCCAGGGTCTGGTTCTCCTGCTTGATCTCCACCCCCTCCTTGGCCTCGATCGCCTGGTGCATGCCCTCGTTGTAGCGACGCCCGTGCAGGATGCGACCGGTGAACTCGTCGACGATCAGGACCTCACCGTCGCTGACGATGTAGTCCTTGTCGCGCTTGTAGAGCTCCTTGGCCTTGATGGCGTTGTTCAGGTAGCCGACCAGCGGAGTGTTCACCGACTCGTACAGGTTGTCGATGCCGAGCCGGTCCTCGACCTTGGCGACGCCGCGCTCGGTGACCGCGATGGTGCGCTTGGAGTGATCGACCTCGTAGTCGCCCTCGCCGTCGGTGCCGGGCTGGAGCCGAGCCACCACGCCGGCGAACTCGCCGTACCAGCGGGCCGAGTGCTCGGCCGGGCCGGAAATGATCAGCGGGGTGCGTGCCTCGTCGATCAGGATGGAGTCGACCTCGTCGACCACCGCGAAGTTGTGACCCCGCTGGACCAGCTCGTCCTTCGACCAGGCCATGTTGTCGCGCAGGTAGTCGAAGCCGAACTCGTTGTTGGTGCCGTAGGTGATGTCGCACTCGTAGGCGGCCTTGTGCTCGGTGGCCGGCCGGTTGGGCAGCACCACGCCGACGGTCAGCCCGAGGAACTCGTGCACCTGACCCATCCAGGCCGCGTCGCGCTGGGCGAGGTAGTCGTTGACGGTGACCACGTGCACGCCCTCGCCGGAGAGCGCGTTGAGGTAGACGGCCATGACCGAGGTCAGCGTCTTACCCTCACCGGTCTTCATCTCGGCGATGTTGCCGAAGTGCAGCGCCGCGCCGCCCATCACCTGGACGTCGTACGGCCGCTGGCCGAGCACCCGGGCGGACGCCTCGCGGGCCACCGCGAACGCCTCCGGCAACAGGTCGTCGAGGGTCTCGCCGTCGACGAGCCGCTCCCGGAACTGCTCGGTCATGCCGCGCAGCTCCTCGTCGCTGAGGTTGACGTAGTCGTCCTCGATCGAGCTCACGGCAGCGGCGACGGCCTTGAGCCGGCGCACCATGCGGCCCTCGCCTGCGTTAAGGACCTTTTCCAGAATCGACACGGATCAACGCTCCCCTAGACAGTCTCGAACCATCGTAGGCGCTCCATCGGCGCGATGGTCACTGGTGGCGGCGGTCCGCCTCGCCGAACCCGACATAACGCACGCACTGGTTGTGTGCCAAAGGATATCCGGTTACGCCGTCGGCGAACGTTCCGGCACGATGCACGGGTGGAGCCCGTGGAGATCACCGAGGACGGCGTGCTGTTGCGACCCTGGCGGGAGGCCGACGCCGACGCCGTTCACCGAGCGTGCCAGGATCCGGACATTCAGCGCTGGATCAGGGTGCCGCGTCCATATCTGCCGGAACACGCCCACAGGTTCGTCACCGAGGTGAGCGGGCGGGCCTGGGCGGAGGGCACCGGTGCGCCGTTCGCGGTCTGCGATCCGGCGACCGGCGATCTCCTCGGCTCCTGCGGGTTGATCTCCATCGACCGCGTCGGCACCGGTGAGATCGGCTACTGGACGGCCCCCTGGGCGCGCGGGCGGGCAGTGATGGTCCGGGCCGCCAGGGCGGTGGCCCGCTGGTCCTTCGACACCCTCGGGCTACGCCGGCTGATCTGGCAGGCCGAGGTGGGCAACCACGCCTCCCGTCTGGTCGCACTTCGCGCCGGCTTCCGGATCGACGGCCGGTTGCGGCTGGCCGACCCGGCGCTGCCTCCCGGCGCGGACGGTTGGATCGGGTCGCTGCTGCCCGGCGAGGTGCCCGCTCCCGGGTCGGCCGGTCCGGCCGGTCCGACCACCCTGGCCGCCCGGCGGGCCGCGGTCTTCGGCCGCCCGCAGCCCATCCTGTTCGCCACGGCCGGGGCCGGGGAGCTGCGGCTGCGGCCCATGGAGGAGCAGGACCTGGACGCCGTGGTGCAGACCTGTCGGGACCCGGAGACCATCCGCTGGACGACAGTGCCGGACCCGTACGAGCGCGCCGACGCGCAGGGCTACCAGGTCTACAGCCGCGACACCTGGGCCCGGGGTGACTCCGCCTGCTTCGTGATCGCCGACCCGGACGACCGGTACGCGGGCTCGCTCGACCTGCGACTCTCCCCCGCCGACCCGCTACTGGCCGACGTGGGATTCATGACCGCCCCGGCGTTCCGTGGCCGGGGCTACCTGCCGAGCGCGTTGATCGCGCTCAGCGCCTGGGGCTTCACCACGCTGGGCCTGGCCCGGATCGAGTGGAAGGCCAACGTGGGCAACACCGCCTCCCGCCGGGCGGCGGAGAAGGCGGGCTTCACGTTCGAGGGAACCGCCCGGGGTGGGGTGCAGCACCGGGGCGAGCGTGCCGACGTGTGGGTGGGCGCGCTGCTCGCCAAGGACCTGCGATGACCCTGTTACCGGTCGTCGAGGCCCACGGGGTGCGGCTGCGTCCATTCCGGGCCGAGGACACCGCCGACGTGGTCGACGGCTGCGCGGACCCGCTCACCCAGCGGTTCGTCTCGAACCTGCCGACGCCGTACACCGAACTGGATGCCCGCTGGTGGATCGACGCGGGCGCCCCGGCGGCCTGGACCGGGGGCGGCGCGGCGTACGCCATCGCGGACCCGGCCACCGACCGACTGCTCGGCGCGGTGGGGCTGAACAACCCGGTGCCGGCGCGTGGGCAGGCCGAGATCGGCTACTGGGTGCGGTCGGCGGCGCGTGGGCGCGGAGTGGCCGGCGCGGCCACGCGGGCGCTGAGCGAGCACGCGTTCGCCACCGGGACGGTCCGGCTGGAGTTGCTCACCGAAGCGGAGAACGGCCCGAGCCAACGGGTCGCGCTGGCGGCCGGCTTCGTCTACGAGGGTGTACGCCGGTCGGCCGGGTCAACCCGCGACGAGGGCCGGCACGATCTGCTGGCCTGGGTACGCCTCGCCGACGATCCGCCCGGCCCGGCCACCCGGCTGCTACCGGACCTGCCCGGCGGGGTGCTCACCGATCAGGTGGTGGCCCTGCGCCGGCTCGCGCCGGACGACGCGGAGCTGATGTACCGGCTGCACAGCCGAGCCGAGGTGGTGGCGAACCAGGCGCCGCCCGTGCCGCCGACGCGGGAGGCCATCGCGCGTCGGTGCCGTCTCGCGGAGAGCGGATGGCTGACCGGTGAGATCGCCCGGCTTCTGATCACGGACGTGGCCAGCGGGGAGCCGGCGGGCAGTTGCGGGTTGTCGTTCACCGACGTGGCCGCTGGCGAGGCGTCGGTCGGCTACGCGTTGCTGCCCAGCTGGCGCGGCCGGGGGTACGCGACACGGGCGGTCCGACTGCTCGCGGGCTGGGCGTTCGGCCCCACCGGTATCGCCCGGCTGACCGCCGGCACGGTGCCGGACAACACCGCGTCGCATCGCGTACTGGAGCGGGTCGGGTTCCAGCGCGAGGCCCTGCAGCGCGGCCGTCTGCCCGGGCTGGCCGGTGCCCGCCTGGACGACCTGACCTTCGCGCTGCTCCCCTCCGAACTCCGTTGACAGATCATGGAGTTGTGGCGGGCGTTCCCCACCACAACTCCATGATCGACAGGGGTCGGGCTACGGATCAGGTGGCGAGGGAGATGATGCCGTAGTCGTACGCGTGGCGCCGGTAGACGACGCTCGGGCGGCCGGACTCCTTGTCCTGGAACAGGTAGAAGTCGTGGCCGACCAGTTCCATCTCGAACAGCGCGTCGTCGATCGTCATCGGCTCCGCCGGGTGCACCTTCTCCCGGGCGATGTGCCACGGCTGCTGGTCGTCGTACTCCTCCTCGACCCGCTCCGCGACGGCGGTGCCGGCGCGGGCGCCGTCACCCGGCGCGCTCAGCGGGGTGGCCACCAGGTCCGCGACCGGCAGGCCCGCGGTGGCCTCGGCGACGGAGATCGGCGCGTGCCGACCTCGGTGTACGCGGCGGCGGTCGGCGGCGCGGCGCAGCCGGGTGTCGAGCTTCGCGATGGCCGCGTCGAGTGCGCTGTAGAAGTCGTTCGTGCAGGCCTCGGCCCGGATCACCGGGCCCCGGGAAACGCAGGTGATCTCCACCCGCTGGCAGTGGTCGGCCTGGCGCGGATTGCGCTCATGAAACAGCTCGACATCGACACGAATAAGTTTGTGGTCGTAGCGTTCGATCTTTGCGAGTTTCTCGGCTACGTGCACCCGGTAATGGTCCGGCACTTCGACGTTTCGGCCCTTGACCACGATGTCCACGTGACCTCCCTTGTTCGGACGGTCTTCGATCCGGTAACCCGGTCGCGCGCCGTGGGGAGACCCGCTGGCGTCGACCGGTTGATACGGCTACGCCTCCTCTCACCGCCAGGGGCGGGTGGAAGACCTCCTACCCCCGACAACGAAACGCTAGCTCCTGTTTACCCGGCCGTCACCCCATGTTGCCGAGACCGCCCAGGAATTTTCGCAGCTCATACACCAACGGGTGAATCGGAAACACGCTCGGTTACGAAAGGTGTCGTTTCTCGGTCGCCGCGAGCACAGCGGCAACGCTCGGTTCCCATCCGGTCGCGGTCAGCACCCGGGCTGCGGCGGCCAGGGTGACGCCGGTGGTGACGATGTCGTCCAGCAGCACCACGAACGGCGCCGCGCCCCCAGCACGACCCGCACCCGGCGCTGTGGAGCGGGGCTGGAACGCGGCCTCGGCCGCCGCCGCCCGCCCGGCGCTGTCCAGGGTGACCGAGTCGGGCCGGGGTAGGGCACGCAGCGGACGGTGCACCTGCACCGCCCAGCCGCCCTGGGTGAGCCGCGCCGCACAGTGCCGGGCCAGTCGGTCCAGGTGGTCGCCGTAACGGGACCGGGCGGCCGCCGCCGTGTCCGGGACCGGGACCAGCGCCAATGGACGAGCCTCGCCGACCGCCGCCGCGACGACCTCGGCGAGCAGGGCGCCGAGCGGGCGGGCCAACCCGTGCCGGCCGTGTTCCTTGTAGGTCAGCAGGGCCTCACGCAGCGGGCCGGCGTACGGGCCGAGTGCCACGCAGGACGGCAGGCCCGGCGGGGCGGGGGTCGGGCGGACCGACCGTGGGCGCAGCGCGCCCAGCGTCGTGACACATGCCGGGCAGACCCCGTGCCGCAGGCCGGGCCGGCGCTCCCGACAGCCCGCGCAGTCGACGGGCAGCACCAGGTCGGCGAGGTCCGCCCAGAGCCCGCGCACGGCGTCAGTAGAGGAAGAACGGTGCCGACGGGTTGCTCACGCGGACGCCGGCCGGTGTCGGGGGAATGTCTCGCACACGGTCGTGCTCGATCCGTTCGAACGGGCTGCTGCGGTAGGCCACCCCGTTCGCCTCGAACATGTACGCCCCGCTGGGCACCCGCACGTTGCGGTTGGTCGGGTACGCCGTCAGGTGGTTGACCTTGGCTCCCACGTCGGTCCGCAGGGGCGTCTCCAGGGCGCCGTCCACGCTGATCTCGTAGATCGCCGGCTGGCCCGCCGACCCGGCCACCACCAGCCGGTCCTCCCTGCCCCAGTCGACCGCCGTGAGGCCGGTCAGCGAGGTGACCAACTGTCGGGGCGGGCCGATGGAGACCCCGCCGCCGTCCGGGTTGACCGCCGCGACGTAGAGCCGGCCGCCGGCGATCAGCGCGACCCGCTGGCCGTCCAGCGCGGCGGCCACCGCCGTGACCTCGGGCAGGTTGAGTGGTACCGGGTACATCCGGGCCGCCTCATCGAACCGGTAGAGCTGCCCGTCGGCCACGACCAGGCCCCGGCCTGGGCGGGAGTCGACCGTACGCAGCCAGACCGGGCGACTGATCGAGGAGTACTCGGTGCTGCTGCGGCTGATGACGGAGATTGGTTCGGTGCCCGTGCCCACCGCGAGTCGGTACCGGCTCTTGCTGCTGCCGGTGACCACCATCGCGGCGAGTACCCGCTGTTCCTTGGCCAGTGCGAGGTCGGCCGAGACGATGGTGCGGTTGGCCTCGGGCGCCAACGGCACCGCGCCGCTGAGTTCGCTGCCGAAGTCGAGCGGATGGATCGCACCCTCGTACACGCCGAACCGTTGCGGGCTCACGGCGTTCGGGTAGAGCGGCTTGAAGGTCCGCCGCTCGTCCAGGTCCTGCACGGGCTGCGAGTTGTTGCGGACCTTCAACTCCAGCTCGCCCGGCCGGTCGCCCAACGACCAGGCCAGTTGGGTGATCAGCTGGTCGATCCCGTTCTGGTCGTCACCGGACATGTCCAGGTTGACCTCCCACCGACCGTTGGCGCCGGTGGCGTTGTTGATCAGCTCGGTGCCGTCGGGCAGCCCGACGACGCCCGGGCGCAACCAGTCGGAGGGGCCGCCGACCAGCCACTTCACCACTTCGTTGACCCGACGCTCGTCCGGCACCGCCAGCGGCCGGTAACGCTGATCGGGCACCAGGCGGGTGCGGTCGGAACTCCAGAAGTAGATCGACTCGTCCTGGTAGTACCGCTTGAGGGCCTCGTCGCTGAGCAGCAGCACGTTCGGCGGGTCGAGGACGTACAGGCCGGCCCGCTCGTCGTTGACACCACTGTCGAACGCCGCGCTGCGCAGCCCGAACTCGTACTGCGTCTCGGTCGCGACCGGCGGAGCCAGGATGCCGTTGGCCCGCAACACCCCGATCTGCTGCACCGTGATCTTCACAGTGGTGGTCGAGTCGCTGTTGAGGGTGTAGACCGCCTCGCGCAGCCGGACCACGTTCAGCGCGACCTCGCTGCCCTTCTTGTCCTGCAGGCTGGGCTTGTCCTCGGGGGCGATGAACGCCTTGACCCGCTCGTACGCCCGGTCCGGCTCGCCGGCGGCGGCGGACAGGAAGTTGCGCACGAACACCTCGTTGAGGCTGCCGCTGGCCGTCCGCGTCGGCGGCTCACTGCCCGGGCCGTCCACGCGGCCGGCCTTCGTCGCAGCCTCGCCCTTGCCGTCCACCCGCACGTCGGACGCCGCCGGGATGCCACAGCCGGCGCTCAGCAGCACCACCACGCCGAGTGCCCCGAGCAGAGTCGGCCGCCTCATGAGCGCACCTCCGCCCGCTGTGCGTCCCCGCCCGAGGCCGGGTCGATCGCCAGTGCCCCGCCGGTGCCGGGCCCGATGGCCAGCGGACCGCCGTCGCGGGGACCGCCGAACGGCAGCGCGGCGTCAGCCGGCACCAGCCGCAGCGGAGAGGTGGTCAGCCGGTCACCAGCCCGGGCCGGCAGCGTGAGTCGGAACTGCGCGCCCTGCCCGGGAGCACCCCACGCCTCCAGCCAGCCACCGTGCAACCGGGCGTCCTCCAGGCTGATCGACAGGCCCAGCCCGGTGCCCCCGGTCTGCCGGGCCCGGGACGGGTCCGCCCGCCAGAACCGGTTGAACACCAGCTTCTCCTCGCCCACCTTGAGCCCCACACCGCGGTCGCGAACGGTGATCGCCACCGCGGTCTCGTCGACGCCGAGGGTGATCAGGACCGGACGGGCCTCGCCGTGCTCGACAGCGTTACCGACCAGGTTGCGCAACACCCGCTCGACCCGGCGCGGGTCGACCTCGGCGATCACCGGTGTGCCCGGCAGGTCGAGCTCGATCGGGACGCCCACCCGCTCGGCCAGGCCGGCCAGGCGGTCGACCACCCGGTGCACCACCGGCACCAGGTCGGTCGGCTCGGAGTCCAGCATCGCGAAGCCCGCGTCGAAGCGGCTGATCTCCAACAGGTCGGTGAGCAGCTCCTCGAACCGGTCCAGTTCGGCCTGGAGCAGCTCGGCGCTGCGGGCCACCGCCGGGTCGAACTCGTCGCGCTCGGCGAAGATCAGGTCAGCGGCCATCCGGACCGTGGTCAGCGGGGTGCGCAGCTCGTGCGAGACGTCGGACGTGAAGCGGCGCTGCAACCGGGACATCTCCTCCAGGCGCAGGATCTGCCGTTGCAGGTTGGTGGCCATCTGGTTGAACGAGGCCGCGAGCAGGGCGAGGTCGTCCTCACCGTTGACCACCATGCGCTGGTCGAGCAGCCCGGCGGAGAGCCGCTGGGCGGTTCGTGCGGCGACCCGGACCGGGTTGACCACCAGGCGGGTGACCAGCGCCGCGAGCAGCCCGAGCAGGATCACCAGGGCGACTCCGGTGGCCACCACGGTGGCGCGGGCGTCGGCGGCGGTGACATCCTGCCGGGTCAGCGGCACCAGGTAGTAGAGCTCGATCTGGCCGAAGCGGGTGGGCACCGGTGAGCCGTAGACCAGGTATTTGGTCGACTCACCGGTGAGCCTCCCGGTGCGGATCTGGCTGGCCACCTTGCCGTCGGCGATCGCGGCCCGCAGCTCCGGGCTGATCAGCGACTGGACGTTCGCGGATGGCGCGGTGCGCGTCTGGATGTCGTTGGGGTAGCCGTCGGCCGTGATCGCCACCACCACCCCGCTGGTCTGCTGGGGGTCGCCACCGGCCAGGTAGTTGACCGTGCCGTCGACGGTCTGCTGGAGCTGCGCCGCCTGCGGCTGGCCGTAGAGGGAGACCTGCTTGGCCGCGTAGCTGGCGCCGCTGGTCACCCGCTGCCGGACGTCGCTGCGAGCGTTGTCGAGCAGGATGGTGGTGATCTTGTCAGCGATCAGGAACGCGAAGCCGCCGACCAGCAGGCTGGACGCGACCAGTGTGATGGTCACGACCCGGACCTGGAGCGAGCGGCGCCAGGTCTGGTGCACCCGGGCCACCACCCGGGCGACCCGGCCGCTCACGGCGCGCCACAAATCCCCGCCGGCGCTGGGCCGGCGGGCAGCCGTGCTCGAAGGGTGCGGGGGCGGAGAGGTCGACACAGTGCGACCAGGCTATCCGGTCCCCGCCTTGTAGCCCACGCCCCGCACGGTGAGGATGATTTCCGGTCGCTCCGGGTCCGGCTCGATCTTGGCCCGCAACCGCTGGACGTGCACGTTGACCAGGCGGGTGTCGGCCGCGTGCCGGTAGCCCCAGACCTGCTCCAGCAGCACCTCGCGGGTGAAGACCTGACGTGGCTTGCGGGCGAGCGCGACCAGCAGGTCGAACTCCAGCGGCGTCAGCTTCACCTCCTCGTCGTTGCGGCTGACGGTGTGCGCGGGCACGTCGATGGTGATCTGGTTGCCGGGCGGCCCGATGGTCAGCATCTCGGGGGCCACGTCCTCGCCCCGGCGCAGCCGGGCCCGCATCCGTGCGACCAGCTCCTTGGGCTTGAAAGGCTTGACCACGTAGTCGTCGGCACCGGACTCCAGGCCGAGCACGACGTCCACGGTGTCGCTCTTGGCGGTCAGCATGACGATCGGCACGCCCGACTCCGCACGGATCGACCGGGCGACGTCGATACCGCTCATACCGGGCAGCATCAGGTCGAGCAGCACGATATCGGGACGACTGTCGCGAAATGCAGCCAATGCCCGTTCGCCGTCCGCTACGAACGAGGGCAGGAAACCCTCGCTACGCAGCACGATGCCGAGCATCTCGGCGAGCGCGGGGTCATCGTCGACCACCAGTACGCGGGCTCTCATGGGATTAATATTGCATCCTCATTCAGTTCGGTGGGACCGGCGTCTGCCGGTAACGCATAACGTCGCCGAGGAACCTGACACCCGCGACCCACGGCGGCGGCGCCACGTGCTGCGGTGCCGGGCGCACGGAGGATTCCCCGACCAGGCTGCCACCATGATCCCCCTTCGGTGGCGCCCGGCGCCACCGCAGCCCGAGCCGATCCCCGTGTCGCCAACCGGACGACGGTCAGCCGAAGAGCGCCCGCCCCCAGTGGTCCCCGCCGTCGCGTACCCCCGGCGGGCAGGCGAACACCCCGCTGGAGACGTGCCGCAGGTACTCGTTCATCACGTCGTGCCGAGCCAACTGGGTCTGGATCGGCACGAACTGACGGCGCGGATCGCGCTGGTAGGCGATGAAGAAGAGGCCGGCGTCGAGCCGACCGAGGCCGTCCGAGCCGTCGACGAAGTTGTAGCCCCGGCGCAACAACTGGGCGCCGTTGTTCCGACTCGGGTGGGCCAACGTGACGTGGGCGTGCTCAGCGATCACTGGCTCACCGTCCGCGCCCCGCGCGGCGAAGTCCGGCTCGTCGAACTCGTTGGTCCGACCGAGTGGGGCACCGCTGCCCTTGGTCCGGCCGACGATCTCCTCCTGCTCGGCCAGCGAGGTCCGGTCCCAGGTTTCCACCAGCATCCGGATCTTGCGGGTGACCAGGTACGAGCCGCCGGTCATCCAGTCCGGCCCGTCGCCCGGCTGCACCCACAGCTGGTCGCGCAGCAGGTCGGTGTCCTCAGCCTTGAGGTTGGCCGTGCCGTCTTTGAACCCGAACAGGTTGCGCGCGGTCGCCTGGTCGCGGGAGGTCGACGAGGTACGGCCGAAGCCGAGCTGCGACCAGCGGACGCTCACCACGCCCATGCCGAGCCGGGCCAGGTTGCGGATCGCGTGCACCGCCACCTGCGGATCGTTGGCGCACGCCTGCACGCAGAGGTCGCCGCCGGAGAGCTGCGGCTGCAACGCGTCGCCGGGAAACTTCGGCAGCTCGGCAAGGGCGGCCGGCCGCCGATCAGCGAGGCCGAAGCGGTCCCGGCCGTCGGCGTCACGGAACAGCGTCGGCCCGAAGCCGATCGTCAGGGTGAGCTGCGACGGGGGCAGGCCAAGCGCCTCACCGGTGTCGTCCGGTGGGGCCTCCGGCATCCCGCCGACCGCGCCGAGCACCCCGGCGTCCCGCCCCGCGGTCATCCGGGCGGCGGCGGCCGTCCACTCCTCGAGCAGCTCCGCCAACCGGGCCCGGTCCTTGGTGATCACGTCGAAGGCGACGAAGTGCAGCCGGTCCTGCGCAGGGGTGACGATGCCGGCCTGGTGCTCACCGTGGAAGGGCACCGCCCCGGCCGGGTGGTCGCTCGCCGCGGCCGGGCCACGGGAGCCGTTCACCAACACCCCCGCGCCGACCGCCACCCCGGCGACCCCGGCCGCCCCGGCACCGGCGAGCGTGATCGCCCGTCGCCGGGTGAACCTGCTTCCGCTCATCGACTCGACTCTTTCTGCCATCCGGTCACTTGGCGACGGTCGCCGCGACCTTGCTGATCGGCTCGGCGAGCGCGTTGATGCCGTCGGAGAGCTCCTTGAGCTCGGTCTTGCTCAGCGCGGTGTGCAGCTTCCACCCGTCGCCGTCGCGGTGCTTGCCGAGCAGCGCCTCGACGTTGGCGAACTCGGTGTCCAACTGCTTGACCAGCTCCGGTGAGCGCTGCTCAAGCGCCGGGCGGAGAGCGGACACGGCGGCCTTGGACCCTTCGAGGTTGGCGGCGAAGTCCCACAGGTCGGTGTGCGAGTAGCGGTCCTCCTCGCCGGTGATCTTGCCGCTGGCCACCTCGTCGAGCAGTTCCTTGGCGCCGTTGGCGAGCTGGAGCGGGGAGAGCTTCTCGGCGTTGGCCTTGGCCACGATCTCCTTGACATCGACCAGCAGCCGATCGGCGATCGGGCCGTCCTTGCTGATGTCGCCGGACTGCCAGAGGTCCTTCTCGATCCGGTGGAAGCCGGTGAACTCCATCCCCTCCTCGATGACCTCCTCGCGGCCGTCGATCTTGGGGTCGAGGTCACCGAAGATCTCGGCCACCGGCTCGATCCGCTCCCAGTAGGTACGGGCGACCGGGTAGAGCGCCTTGGACTTCGCCACGTCGCCGGCCTTGACGGCGGCGACGAACTCCTCGGTCTTGTCCAGGAGCGCGGCGGTCTGGCTCTTGACGTAGCGCTGGTAGTTCTCGGTGGCACCACCCAACGCGGCGTCGGCGGTGAGCGGCTGCGCCGACCCGCTGACCTTGAGCGCACCCCGGATGCCCTTGCCGCTCATCCCGGGCTTGCAAGCCGTCTGGTACGTGCCGGCCGGCAACTCCACGTGCAGCTCACGGCTCAGCCCGGGGGCGATGTTCTCCACCTCGCCCATCACGCGGTCGCCGTCGGCGTACACGTAGAACTCGGTCACCTTCGCACCGGAGTTGGTGATCTTGAAGGTGGCGGTGCCGGCGCCCAGGTCGGTCGTACCGACCTCGCAGGCGGTGTCGCTGGCCTTGACCACGATCGGGCCGCCGGCAGCCGAATCACCATTGTCGGCGTCGGAGCAGGCGGTTACACCGGCCGTCGCCAGCACGCCGGCAGCGGCCAGCGCGAAAAACTGGGTGCTACGCATCTGAGCTGTCTCTCCTCGTGGGGTCAGGCACGCTGCGGCGTGGACGCCGCCTCGGCCTCGGCCTCGGTGCCGGTGTCGGCCCCGCGCTCGGTGACGGTGGTGGGGGTGGTCGCGGCGGTGTCGCTCGCGCCGGTCGTCGGGGCCGCCTCGCTCGCGGGCCCGGCCGGCGCCGCGACGGGTGCCGGCTTGCGACGGGTCGGGCGCAGGAAGAGCAGGAGGACCGGCGCGGCGTACGCGACCCAGGCGACCGTCTCCAGCACCGTGGGCGCGGGAGTCACGTTGAACATGCCGGCGAGCAGGGCGGCGTACCAGGTGCTCGGGTCGAGCACGCTGGTGATGTCGAAGGCTAGGTCGTTCAGGCCGGGCAGGACACCGGCCTCCTGGAAGTCGTGCACGCCGTACTTGAGGATGCCGGCGGCGACCAGGATCAGCAGCGCGCCGGTCCAGGTGAAGAACTTGCTGAGGTTGATCCGCAGAGCACTGGCGTAGAGCAGCACGCCGAGCACCACGGCGGTGGCGATGCCGCCGATCAACGCGAGTAGCGGCCCGCTGTCTCCGGCCGCACCCTGGGCGGCCGAGTAGAAGATCAGCGCGGTTTCCAGGCCCTCCCGGATCACCGCGAGGAAGGCCATGCCGGCGACCGCGAGGGACCCGACGGCCAGCGCCTCGGTGAGCTTGCCCCGTAGCTCTCCGGCGATGGTCCGGGCGGCCCGACGCATCCAGAAGATCATCCAGGTGACGAAGACCACGGCGGCGACGGAGGTGATCGCCTCGAACAGCTCCCGATCCTCGGAGCGGGCCAACAGCGAGGTCGACGTGTACTCGATCAGCCAACCGAAGAGCACCGAGAGCGCCACGGCCAGGCCGACGCCCGCCCAGACCTGTGGCAACCGGTCCCGGCGCTGCGACTTCACCAGGAAAGCGACCAGGATGCTGACCACCAGGGTGGCTTCCAGGCCTTCCCGCAGGCCGATCAGGTAGGTGGCGAACATCCCGGCTCCGAGTTCATTAGGCACGCCTCAGCTAACTTAGGGCAGCCATACCTTCCTCCTGCTCAGGGTCCTCGTCAAGTCGTTCGCGACAAGCTCACTCACCTCGCGACCAGGCCCTTGGACCACCTGACGGCGGGCCGCCCCCATTCGACTGTGGAAGGATCCCCGCCGTGAAGGGATTCCTGCCGTGGCTGACGGTGCTGGCCGTGGTGCTGCTGCTCAGCGCGCTGCGCCTACGGGCGCTGGCCACCGTCGTATCGGTCGGCTGGCTGGCCTGGTGCGTCTGGACGTGGTTCCGCCCCACCCGCCGCGGTCCTCGTTCGGGCTGAGCACACCGGACCACAGGCGGAGACGACGAACCGGGCCGGCTGCGAACAGCCGACCCGGTCCGAAGTGTCGATCAGTAGCGGTAGTGATCCGGCTTGAACGGACCCTCCGTGGAGACACCCAGGTACGCGGCCTGCTCCTTGGTCAGCATGCTCAGCTTGGCGCCGAGCGCGCCCAGGTGCAGCCGGGCGACCTTCTCGTCCAGGTGCTTGGGCAGCACGTAGACGCCGATCGGGTATTCCTCGGTCTTGGTGAACAGCTCGATCTGGGCGATCGTCTGGTTGGCGAACGAGTTCGACATCACGAAGCTCGGGTGCCCCGTGGCGTTGCCCAGGTTCAGCAGGCGGCCCTCGGAGAGCACGATGATCGCGTGCCCGTCGGCGAAGCGCCACAGGTCGACCTGCGGCTTGATGTTGACCCGCTCGACATCCGAGCGCTTGGCCAGGCCGGCCATGTCGATCTCGTTGTCGAAGTGGCCGATGTTGCCGACGATGGCCTGGTGCTTCATCCGGGCCATGTGCTCGTTGGTGATGACGTCGAAGCAGCCGGTGGCGGTGATGAAGATGTCCGCCTGCTCGACCACGTCGTCCAGGGTGGCGACCTGGTAGCCGTCCATCGCGGCCTGCAACGCGCAGATCGGGTCGACCTCGGTCACCACGACCCGGGCGCCCTGGCCACGCAGCGACTCGGCGCAGCCCTTGCCCACGTCGCCGTAGCCCATCACGACGGCCATCTTGCCGCCGATCAGCACGTCGGTGGCCCGGTTGATGCCGTCGATCAGCGAGTGCCGGCAGCCGTACTTGTTGTCGAACTTGCTCTTGGTCACCGAGTCGTTGACGTTGATGGCCGGGAAGAGCAGGGTGCCCGCGCGGTGCATCTCGTAGAGCCGGTGCACGCCTGTGGTGGTCTCCTCGGTCACGCCCTTGATGCCGGCGGAGATCCGGGTCCAGCGCTGGCCGTCCTCGGCGAGCGAGCGGTGCAGCAGCTCGAGGATGACGCTGTATTCCTCGGAGTCGGCGGACTCGACCGGCGGGACCGCTCCGGCCAGCTCGAACTCGGCGCCCTTGTGCACGAGCAGGGTGGCGTCGCCGCCGTCGTCGAGGATCATGTTCGGACCCTGCCCGTCGGGCCAGGCGAGCACCTGCTCGGTGCACCACCAGTATTCCGGCAGCGTCTCGCCCTTCCAGGCGTACACCGGGACGCCGGCAGGGGCCTCGGGGGTGCCGTCCGGGCCGACGACGATCGCGGCGGCGGCGTGGTCCTGGGTGGAGAAGATGTTGCACGACGCCCAGCGCACCTGCGCGCCGAGCGCGACCAGCGTCTCGATCAGGACGGCGGTCTGGATGGTCATGTGCAGCGAGCCGGTGATCCGCGCGCCGGCGAGCGGCTGCGCCTCGGCGAACTCTCGACGGATCGACATCAGGCCGGGCATCTCGTGCTCGGCGAGCTGGATCTCCTTGCGCCCGAACTCGGCGAGCGACAGATCCGCCACCTTGAAGTCGCCCTCGGCGAGCGTGCTCGGCCGAGCCTCGGACGGCGTACCGCTGGCGGACGCCGGGAGGGTGCTGGTCATGAAAGCTCCTGTCGAACGATGTCTACGCCGATCCTCCACCTTACGCGCGTCGACGACGGGCATCGGGGGACGGTCCGCGGACAGCGCACGGGGCGGTCGGTGATGGACAGACTTTCCCGCCCACGTCCCGCCCGCCCCGTGCATCCCCCCGGTTTGGTTCCCCGCACGTTGTCGGACCGTCGTCGCGATAACGCTGCGTACCCATAGAGTCACACTCAGGCAAGTCAGCGTCAAGCTATTCCGGGAAAGTCGGACTTGTGTCGGCCCAGAACGTCCGCGTCACCGCAATCCGGAGGTCGCCACGTACGCCTCGCCGGCACCGCTGATCCGCAGCGGCTCGCCGGCCGCCGTACCGATCGCCGCCTCGCCGGACGTGAGCGTCAACGCGCCGGCACCGTCGTCCACGGTGATCGAGCCGCCACCGCAGAGCACCACCCGGGGACCGGGCAGCGGCAGCGTGACCGACGGCACCGCCGCACCGACCCGCACCCGGTGCAGCGCGAAGTCGTCCACCGGAACCGGCCACCAGTCCACACCCGGGCCGACCGGCTGCGCGGCCCGGACCGGATCGTCGAGCGCCTCGAAACGCAGCACCCGCAGCAACTCGTCGACGTCCACCCGCTTCGGGGTCAGGCCGCCGCGCAGCACGTTGTCGCTGGCCGCCATGATCTCGACGCCGCACCCGCTCAGGTACGCGTGCAGGTTGCCGGCGGGCATCCAGATCGCCTGCCCCGGTGTCAGCCGCACGTGGTGCAGCAGCAACGCGACCAGCGCGCCCGGATCGGCCGGGTACGCCTCGGCCAGCCGGCGGACCAGTTCCGCGTCCGGGCCGTCGGCCGACGCGGCCAGCACGGAACCCAGCAACGTGGCGCGTTCCGCGACCGGCCAGCCGAGCAGCGTCCGCACCGCCGTCCGCAGCCCCGCCGGCCCGGTCCGTAACGCGTTGACCACCGGCGCCAACTCCGGTACGCCGAACGCGGCGAGCGCCTCGGCCGACTCCGCCGGCTCCCGGAAACCGCACAGTGCCTCGAACGGGGTGAGCGCGACCAGCAACTCCGGCTTGTGGTGCGGGTCGGAGTAGTTGCGCTCCCCCTCGGGGCGCTCCGCGTCCGCCGCGTAGCCGACCCGGGCCTGCTCGGCGTCCGGGTGTGCCTGCAGGCTCAGCGGCGCGTCCGCTGCAAGGACCTTGAGCAGGAACGGCAACCGGCTGCCGAACCGCTCGGACACCCGCTGGCCGAGCCACTGCCCCGGCTCGTCACGCACCAGGTCGCAGAGGCTCACCCGCAGACCGGCACGGTCCACGTTGGCCGGGGCGCCCGGGTGGGCGCCCAACCACAGCTCGGCCTCCGGGCCTTCGCTGGGCACCGGCCGCCCCTGTAGGAGGGCGATGGCCGAGCGAGACCCCCAGGCGTAGTCCCGGATCGGTCCGTACAGTGGCTCCACCCGTCAGCCCCCGGGCCGCCCGGCCGCCTCGCCCGACGCATCCTGTTGCTGCGGCACAGCGGTGTCGGCGGCGGCGCCGGTGCCGGCCTCGGCGGCGGCGACGCTGTAGATGTCCGGCTCCAGGTAGATCACCCGGGCGGTCGGCACGGCGGCGCGGATCCGCGCCTCCACGGCGTTGATGCCGCGCGCCAGATCGTGCGCGCTCTCACAGGACGGCACGCCGATCTTCGCGGCCACCATCAGCTCTTCCGGCCCCAGGTAGAGCGTCTTCATGTGGATGATCCGCTCCACCTCGGGGCCGTCGGTGACGGCCCGCTCGATGGCAGCCAGCTCGGACGCCTCGGCGCCCTCACCGAGCAGCAGGCTCTTCGTCTCGATGGCCAGCACCACGGCGATGATCACCAGCAGCACGCCGATCATCGCGGTGCCGGCGGCGTCCCACCGGCCGTTGCCGGTGATCAGGGTCATGCCGACGCCGAACAGCGCGAACACCAGACCGACCAGCGCGCCGAAGTCCTCCAGCAGCACCACCGGCAGCTCGGGTGCCTTGGCCCGGCGGATGAAGCGCACCCAGGACTGGTTGCCCCGGATCTGGTTGGACTCCTTGATCGCGGTCCGGAAGGAGTACGACTCCATGATGATCGCCGCCACCAGCACGACGACGGGCAGCCAGTGCCAGGACTTGATCCCCTCCGCGTGGTCCCACTTGTGGTACGCCTCGTAGAGGGCGAACAGGCCACCGATGCTGAACAGCACGATGGACACGATGAACGCGTAGATGTAGCGCTCCCGGCCGTACCCGAAAGGGTGTTCCGGGGTCGCCGCGCGCTTGGCCCGCTTGCCGCCGAGCAGCAACAGGGCCTGGTTACCGGAGTCGGCGACCGAGTGAACCGACTCGGCCAGCATCGACGACGAGCCGGAGAGCAGGAACGCAATGAACTTGGTGACGGCGATGCCGACGTTGGCCAGCAGGGCGGCGACAATCGCCTTCGTCCCACCGTTGGCGCTCATGCCACCGCTCCGCTTCGCCCGACGAAGCCGATCGGTCCGCGCATGCCGCACCGCCCCCTACTTTCGTTCACTGGTTCGACAGCTCCTTCATCTCGGTGATGGCCGGCACGGCCATCGGGTCCAGCCCATGGGCCAGGGCAAGGTAGATCGAGGCAAAATCTGGGACCGCGATCAGCGAGGCCAGCCGCTCCAGAGCGGAGCCGCCCTCGGCGGTGACCACGTCGCACCGCACGCCGCGGCGCTCGGCGAGGGTCTGCACCGCGTCCGCGCGGCGCTCCTCGACCGCGAGCGGCTCGTCGGTGTCGTCCTCGGCGTTCAGCCCGCCGTCGCGCAGCAGCACCAGCCGCAGCCGGGTGCCCTCGCCGTCGTCCTCCGCAGGGTCGGCGAAGATGTCCCGCTCCCCCTCGGCCAGGCCGCCGAAGACGCCGTCAAGCAGCCCGACCCGACCCCGACCGGCCTCACCGAGCGCTCCGGTGACCACCGGGTAGCGGGCGTTGGCCGAGAGGGTGTCGCCGAACCGGCGGGCAGCCACGGTGGCCAGCGGGGACGAGCCCCAGACGATCGGGATCGAGCCGGCCAGCGCCAGGGCCAGGGACTTCGCCGGGTTGACGAAGGACTCCGCGGCGGACCGGCAGCGGTCGGCATCCGCGTCGAGCCGGGCCGCGGTCTCCGCCAGGTCCGCCTCGTTGACCTTCACGAGCCCGAGCGAACGGGCGGCGAGCAGGACCGGCACGGTGAGCGCCCAGAGGCTGGCCCGGGCCGGTGCGCGCCGGGGCACCGGGATGAACGGCGCCCGGGCCTGCTCGGCGATCGACTGCAACTGCGAGTCGGGGGCACCCACGGCGACCAGTCGGGCACCGCGCCGGTGCGCCGCCTCGGCGGCACCGAGCGCCTCCGGGCTACGACCGGACGCGCTCACCGCGATCACCACGTCGGCCGCGCCCACCCAACCGGGTACGCCGGCACTGCGGTGCGCGATGACCGGGACCGGGCAGCGTGGCCCGGCGACCGTAGCCAGCACGTCCCCAGTCCGCCCGGCGGTGCCGATGCCGGCGATCACCACGGCTCGGGGCCGCCCGTCGTCGGCGAGCACCGCCAGGTTCGCCTCGGCAGCCAGTGCGGCGCTCTCGCGGACCTGCGCACCGGCCGACGCCGTGTGCCGGAGCATGCCGCCCGGGTCGCGCTCGGCCAGCGCCTCCGGGTCGTCGAGCAGGGCCTCGTCGGCATCGCGACGTCCACTGACCCCGGCCGTACCGTCGATCATGAGGGCTGCCCCGGGCCGCCACGCGCCTCGTCGAGCAGCAGCACCGGCACGTCGTCGCGGACCTCGAAGATCCGGCCGCACTCCGTGCAGGTCAACGTCTGCGCCTCGGCGTCATAGGTGAGCGGGGCGTGGTGCGTGTCCGGGCAGGCGAGAATCTCGAGCAACTGCGGATCCAGGGCCATGGCACGGCTCCTTCCACGTGTGCGGCTTACCGGCGGCGGTGCCGACCGGCGCAGGCGATCTTATCGGCGAACGCGGTCGAGCACGTCGTCCCGGAGCGAGACCATCCGATCCCGGGTGGGCGCCTCGACGTTGAGCCGCAGCAGCGGCTCCGTGTTGGAGGCGCGCAGGTTGAACCAGGCGCCATCGGGGAAACGCAGGGTGAGCCCGTCCATCTCGTCGGCCACCGCGTCGGGGTACGCGGCCCGCACCTCGGCCACCGCCGCCGCCTGGTCGGCCACCGTCGAGTTGATCTCGCCGGAGGCGATGTAGCGCTCGTACTCGCTGGCCAGTACGGACAGTGGCAGCGACTGCTCGCCCAGCGCGGCCAGGGTGTGCATCGCGGCGAGCATCCCGGTGTCGGCGAACCAGAAGTCCCGGAAGTAGTAGTGCGCGGAGTGCTCGCCGCCGAAGACGGCATTGGTCCGGGCCATCTCCGCCTTGATGAAGGAGTGCCCGACCCGGGCCACGACCGGCTGCCCACCGTGCTCACGGATGATCTCCGCGACCGCGCTGGAGGTGATCAGACCGTGGATCACCGTGGAACCCGGGTGCTTGGCCAGCTCACGCGCGGCGACCAGGGCGGTGATCGCCGACGGCGAGACCGGCTCGCCGCGCTCGTCCACCACGAAGCACCGGTCGGCATCACCGTCGAAGGCCAGCCCGATGTCGGCCTCGTGCTCGACCACCGCGCGCTGGAGGTCGACCAGGTTCGCCGGATCCAGGGGGTTGGCCTCGTGGTTGGGGAAGGTGCCGTCCAGCTCGAAGTAGAGCGGCACGATCTCCAGCGGCAGCGGCGACAGGGCGGCGTCGCCCAGCACGGTGGGGACGGTGAAGCCGCCCATCCCGTTGCCGGCGTCGACGACGACCTTCAGCGGGCGGATGCCCGAGAGGTCGACCAGCTTGCGCAGGTAGCCGGCGTAGTCGGGAAGCAGGTCGCGCCGCTCGGCCGGACGGGTCGGCTCACCGGCCGGGCGAGTCTCGCCCGAGTCGAGCATGGCCTGGGCCCGCTCCCGGATCTCCGTCAGACCGCTCTCCTGGCCGATCGGACGGGCGCCGGAGCGGCACATCTTGATGCCGTTGTACTGCGCGGGATTGTGGCTGGCGGTGAACATCGCACCGGGCAGGTCGAGCGAGCCGGAGGCGAAGTAGAGCAGGTCGGTGGAGGCGAGCCCGATCTCGATCACCGAGCGCCCCTCGGCCCGTACGCCGGCAGCGAACGCGGCGGCCAGGCCGGGCGAGGTGGCTCGCATGTCGTACCCGACGACGACCGCGTCGCCCGGCTCGTCCGTGGAGTTGAGCAGCTGGGTGAATGCCGCTCCCAGCGCCTCCGCGACCCGTTCGTCCCACTGGTCCGGCACCGTCCCTCGGACGTCGTACGCCTTCACAATCTGGGACAGATCAGACACGTGTTCCACTCCTTGGCCGCAAGTTAGACACCGAGCCTGAGCCTAACGGAGGGTCCGGGTCGAACCCCGCTCAGCCGGGGAGCCGGGGCATGAGCACGGTGTGACCGCCATCGTCGGTGGGCGGATCCCCGGGCAGCGGCCGGGTCTCGGGCGGCCCCGGCACCGGCTGCGTCGCCTCCGGGACCGAACCGGGGTTGTCTGGCCGGGCACCGTAGACCCCACCGGTGGCGGGCCGCGGGGAGGGCACGGCATCCCAACCGGTGGCCGGTGGCTGCTGGCCGTACACCTGCCCAGGGCGACCGGGCGCGGCCGGCGACCCACCGCCGGAGCGGTAGGTGGTGCCGCCGGGGTTGCCCGGCAGCACGCCGGGCGGCTCGGCGGACGGCTTTCGATCCTGTCGCGAGCGACGGAACAGCAGCCCGACGAGCAGCAGCCCGATCGCCACCATCACGATGCCGAAGAACATCACCGGCGATCCTCCACCGGACGAATCGGCGGCGGTCGCCGTGGTGTCTGGCGCGCCGGACACGCCACCCGGCGCCGCCGGGTTCACCGCTTGATCAACGATCGCGGCCTCGGTCGGGCTCGGAGTGGCCGACGGCTTCTTCGACGGCGTCGGAGTCGGCGACGGGGTGACCCGAGCGCCGGTCACCTTCGCCGAGTCACTGCCTCGGCCCAACTCCTGGCCGGCCGCGCTGACACCCGCGCCGGTGACGACGAGCCGGCCACCCGGGGCACTCGCGGCGAACGCCACCCGGTACCGCACGGTGATGCCCTTGCCCTTGCACAGGGTCGGCTTCGCCGGCGACGTCTGCGCGGTCGCGACGCTGCCGCCACCGCCGGTGACGGCCACCGGGAACCAGCGCCCGCCCGCGTTGACCTCGACCGTCACCTGGTCCGACCCGAGACCCTCAAGGCGCAGACCCAGCGCGGTACGCAGCAGGACGCACCCGTCGGAGCGCTTACGCACCGCGACGTTCACCCCCTGCGGCGAGCCGCCTGCGGCGAAGCTGCTGGCCGCACCCACACGGACCGAGTCGTCGGCGGCCAGCGCCGGCGACGCACCGAGCATCACCAGACCGCCCACCAGACCGCAGACCGTCGCGAGCCGTGCCGCGCGTCGACGCACCGTCATGATTACCTCACCGTTCTCCCCGGGTGGGGTTCGCGGGTCAGGCTACTACCGGCCCACCCACCCCACCGGTCATAGAGCGGCCCGGATGTGTGCCGCGTTACGGTTTACGGCCCAGCCCGCCGACCTGCGGTGGGAGCCTCCTCGGCCGGGCTGATCCGCGTTTCTGGTCGGGCTGGTCCGCGTTTCCAGTTGCCTGTTCCGCGTTTCCAGTCGGGCTGTTCCGCGTTTCCAGTCGGGCTGTTCCGCGTTTCCAATCGGGCTGATCCGCGTTTCCAGTCGGGCTGGTCCGTGCGATCAGTTCGGCTGTTGTGTGCGGGCCAGGGCGTCGCGGCAGAGTCGGTCGGCGGTGCGGGTGGTCTCCGGCAGGCGGTAGCGCGGGGTCAGCGCGAGCACCTGCGCGGTCGCGTTCTCCAGGCTCATCCGATGGCCGACGCTGACGAAGACCGGCTTCACCCCGTCCCGGGTTCGTAGCACCCGACCGATGACGTCGCCGCTGTCGCACAACGGCGACCAGGCACCCCGCTCGGCGGACGGCGGATCCCACGTCCCGACCAGCGGCGTCTTCCCCACCCCGATCGCGGGCAGCCCGGTGACCACCCCCAGGTGGCAGGCGAGCCCGAACCGGCGCGGATGAGCCAGCCCGTGCCCGTCGCAGACCAGCAGGTCCGGGAGGGTGGTCAGGCGGTCCAGTGCGGTGAGCAGCGCGGGCAACTCACGGAAGGCGAACAACCCGGGCACATAGCCGAACGAGGGCCGACCCACGCTGACCGCGGAGTCCACCACGGCCAGCGTCCGGGCATCCAGCACCGTCACGGCCGCCGCGAGCAGGTCACCGTCCTGGGAGTACGCGACGTCCAGGCCAGCCACCGTCGCGGGCGCGCTCGGCCCCGGCCCAACCAGGTCGACCAGCGGCCGCAACTCCTCCTGTACGGCCACCGCCTCCGCCACACTGCCCGGCACCGCCACACTCCCCGGCACCGCCACACTGCCCGGCACCGCCGCCGCACGCCATGATCCACTCCACATCACCGACATGGGGCTATCCCAGGACCCGGATGCCCCAATGTCGCCGAACTGGAGTCGATCACCCTCGGCGCAAGCCGCCGGCGCCATCCCCGGTGGCACTGCCGTCCGAGCTGACGTCCCGTCCCGGCCTCCCACCGGCGGCCCCACTCCTGTTCGCACCGAAGGCGACCGCGAAGGCAACGCCGATGGCGACACCGAATGCGACCCCGCCCGCCGCGCCGAACGAGGGAATGCCGATCGCCAGGCCGATCAGGATGCCAACCGGCCACGCCCAGACATTGGACCTGGTGCTTTCCGTGTCGGATCTCGCCATGCGCCGATGCTATTCGGCTCTGCATACTCCCCACACCGTTCACTTCCGACGGCAGCACGGCGATCCACGGTCAGGCCAGGCCCAACTCTTCGCGGGCCTCCTCGATCCACTGGCCCACCCCGTGCGCACCGCTGCCGGCCGCGAGCCCGGCCGCCTCGTCGAGCAACTCGCGGGCGGACTCGCGATCACCGTCGCTCGCCGCCAGGCTCGCCAGGCCGATCAGGTTCGCCGCGACCCCCGGAGTGAAGGACAGCTTCCGGCGCAGCCGGGTCGACTCCGTCAGCAGCTCCCGCGCCGCGTCGACGCGACCGGCGGCCTGCTCACCGAAGCAGAGGTGCCGCAGCACGTACGACAGAGTCAGCTCGTCCCCCGCTGCGGTAGCCAGCTCCCGCGCCCGGGCAAAGGCGGGGTCAGCGGTCGATTGGTCCTGACGGATCACCTGGTGGATCACGCCCACCCAGAAGAGCGACTCGCCCTCACCGCAGGCGTCACCCAGCTCGCGGTACAGCCCGGCCGCCCGTTCGAAGAGCGGCAGTTCCGCCGCGTCCTCCAACCCGGTGTCCAGGAAGCGGGCGTGCAGGATCCGGCCCCGGGCCAGAGCCACATCGGCGTCCAGCGCGGCGAGATCCCGCTCGGCCTCGTCCAGCGGCTTCGCGTCGCCGCCGAAGACCGCCAGTTCGTAACGCTCCTGCGCCCGCACCAAACGAGCGTCCAACCCTTCGGCCATCACCGACCCGCCCTTTCGTCGATTCGCTTGCGGAGCGATACCTACGCCGCCTTCCCTATGTCGGGGTCCGCGCCAGGATCACCGGCCGCGCGGAGTTGTTCCTCGAACATCACGAACGACCGCTGCCGAATTCCCCGGATAAGGGCCTGCTCTCGTGGTGTCTCGTGACGCGTCTCGGCGTCTGCCAGGTCCTCGATCGACCGCACCGTCTCGTAGAGCGCGAAGATGGGTCCTTCACCCTTGAGGTAATGAGCCCGGAACGCCTCCACTTCCTGAACGAAATCCTCGGCAGTGCGGCGGAATACATCCCCCCCGACGTCGAAGACGATATCGGTGAAGAGGTCGTTCTTCTCCTGCCAGCCGCCGGTATCGATGGAAACACGCCATACCCTGGCGCCACCGTCGGGCGTCTCCACGATCTTTACTGGCGACTGGTAGTAGAGGTAGTAAGACGGGAGCACCAGACCAGGCATTTGGGCCATCAGATGTTCCCCTCGTAGGTCGACTGCAATGCCTGCCAGAACAACTGTTGCTCGCGACGGAGGACCCCATCTGCTATTGCTCCCTCGCGCCTCGTCAAAGCTCGCCCCTCGGCTCGAGCCAAGGCATCCACATCACGGCGTACCTCATACAACGCATGCTCCCAGAGAGCTATCGCGTCGAGCGCGGCCAGATGCAGACGGAACTCGGCGAGGTGCTCGTTGCGCGTCCGCAGCACGAGTTGCACGTCCCGGTAGCCGCTGTCTTCGGGAGACATGAACCGGTCCTGGCAACTCACAATCTCGACGTCAGGGTGGTCACGTATGCGCCCGAGCGCAGCGTAGAGATCGTCGAGACATCGGAACTCGACCTTCGCGGCTGCGAGGTCAAGCAGCTTCGACGCGTCACCCTGATGCTTGTTCACCTTGTCCTCGGCTCGCCGTCGGTCCTTGGGCTGAGGACGCCAGCCAGGCTCTCCGACACGGAGTCCATCGACATGGGCTAGGGATACCGCCAGCTCGTTCAAATCTGCCTGCGCCTCAGCTGCCGCGGAGTAGAGATTGTCGAGGTAACGCCCCCGGTAGGCAACGTCATCGCGCCGGACGTCATCGAACCCTGCCTGCGCGACGGGGCCCCGACGCACCTGGATGCTGGCGCTGATTCTCAGCTGCTCGTCGGTGAGGGGTGTGGGCTCTGGTTGAGGCACTTTCCGGGGGGCCGTGCCCTGTCCCTCCTCCTCCTGCTGAGCGACGTCGTTGAGTACTTCGGCGAGGACGTCGATGGCCTGCTGATGACTGGCGAGGTGATACAGAGTCAACGGGCGAGCGGTCAGCGAGTTCGCGAGTTCGGGCGTGGACAGGATCATGCGCGCCAGATCCGGATGCCGCACCAACTGCCGGGCCAGGCTCTCAGCCAGTTCCGGCTCGTTCGCGGGCGGCTCCCTTCGGGCGTGGTCGAGCATGTCGCGGACCCGGACGTCGGCAAACAGCCGCACCACATCCCGGGCCGACGCCTCGTCCAGATCCGGTACCAGGCGACGGAGCGCAGGTGGATCGACCGCCGTCGCGAACTCAAGGGGACTCACGCCGGCCGCGAAGATCTCGTCCAGACTGCCGGCCATCGAGACGACGTGGGCCGTGCCGCCACTCGGCGAGGGATGGTCCCGAGCAGCTCGAGACGACGTGTCGGCAGGCTCGGCGTCCTGCGAGAACGAGGCCGAACCTGGGCCGTCCAGCAGCAGGTACATCCGGTTGATGTACGGGTCACCGTGGCCGCCGTCGTCGTGCGCAGGCGGGTGGTCCGGTAGGTCGGGCCGCTCGCTGAACCGGCCCCGGGGCAGCCCGCCGAGCGGCATCGGCCGGCCGTCTCCGCTCAGCACCAGCGCGTCGATGCCGACCACATCGGGGTACAACGGCCGGTCCCGGACCACGCCATTCTGCGGGTCCACGTAGAGCACCGTGCCGTTCTGGTTGAGCGCGACCCAGGCGTGCGAACCACCGTGTGACCACTCGGTGACCAGGAACGCGTAGCTGCCGTGGCCTCCCAGCAGCAGTTGGTCGTGCAGGTTGCGGTAGCCCCGGTCGGCGGCCTGCCGCGCCTGCTCGGGGTGCGGGCGCTGGCCGGACGACGGGGAGAGGAGTTGCTGGAAGCGTCCGCCGGTCACGTCCTCCACCCGGCCCGGGCCGCCGGCCTCACCACGGATCGGGCGTCGGGTGTCACCGTCCAGGTAGCCGTCGAAGGTACGCGGCGCCGACACTCGTGGCCGCCCGTGCACCCACGTCTCGAACAACGACAGCGTGCAGTCGAGGCAGTTGATCCCCCGGGTGGCGTCGGCCCTGGGACCTCCGTCGTTCAGGAGCCGGAACCAGCCGCCCTGTCGGGGGTCGGCGGTGCGTGTCATCGTGCCGTCCGACTCGCGGGGCATCTGCCGTTCGACGTCGACCTGGTGCAGGGCGAGTGGTGGACGCAGGCCTCCATGCCGTCCGTACGGTCGGGAGTCATCGATCGGCGGGGGATCGTCGTCGCCAGTGAGCCGGGACGGGCCGGCCGTCTCCACCGCGCCGAGCGCGAGGGCGCCCACGTCCCTGTTGGCATGCTCGAAGGCGGTGGCACCGATGTCCACGACCGGGGGCGCCGTGGCTCCGGCCAGCACCGCGTCGGCCAGGTCACGCCATTGGGCGTACGCGCGCGTCTCGTCGTTCGCGGCCCGCTGCCAGCCGTCGGCCCACTGCCGGTGGCCGGCCTGATGCAGCTGTCGGGCGTAGGTGGCGTACTCGACGGCTCTGCGGTCGTGCTCGGCGGCCCGGGCGCGCAGTCGGGTGGCCTCCGACTGCCGGCGATTGTTCTCGAACCCGGTCCGCTGCGATTCGTAGTGCCCCTGGTAGCGCCGCCGCTCGGCAGCCTCCGCTTCGGCCGCCCACCGGGCCGCGTACGAGTCGTTGGTCTCGGTTGCGGGCACCGACGGATCGCCGAAGGCCACCACGTCGACGGGGATGGACGCCCGACCGCGGGCCGGATGGTCGGGTGCCCGCACCGGCGCGAGGGCCTCCCGCAGCGGGACGCGCGATGGCACGGCGTATCGGCCCACCACCGGTGGCGTGGAGGTGCCCGGCGGCGGCGTACCGCTGGTCGTGGTCGGGGCGGCGACCATGACCGGCGCTGGCGGGCCGGGTGCGGTCGTCGGTGCTGGTAGGCCAGCCGACGGAGACCAGGCGGTTGGGCCGGCGGTGGTGGTGTGGTGGTGTGAACTGGTCGGGTGGCCCTGCACAGCAGCACCGGTGGCCGGCCCGCTGGTCGATTCGAGGGTCCCGGCCACGGGTGCGACAACGGACGAACGCGTCGGATCGACGGCCACCGACGAGAGCGTGGGGTCGGCGGCGACCGACGAGAGCGTGGGGTCGGCGGCCACCGGGTTGGACGTGCCCGGCCCGTCCGACGACGGCATCGCCTCGGACGCGGGCATCGAACGGCCCCAACCGTCCACCTCGGACGAGGAGACGACGGACAACGATGGCGGCACCTCGGTCGCCTGTGACAGACCCCCGCCCGAGTAGGTCGGCAACTCCGCTTGTAGCGGCGCCGCGTGGTCGGGCTGCGACGGGACGACGGCCGTTGCCGCCTGCACCGGAATGGCCGGAGACAAATCCGCCCCACTCGACGCCACCACGCTCGAACCCACCGCACTCGCGGCGACCGGCGACGAGGCCGCCGAAAACAGCGCCCCCGCCGACGAAGATGCGCCCGCCGACGAAGCAGAGGACGCCACCGCGGCAGCTGAATCCCCCGCGACAGGTGCCACGGAAGGGAGGGATGGACCGGCGAGTGCTGCTCCGGCGAGGGCGTTGGCCTGCGCGTCGAGCCGGGCGCGCAACGCGTGGTCGGTCTGGCCGGTCGCCGAACCGGTGGCCCCGGAAGCGGCAGCGCGTGCCGCGTCCTCCAGCGAGGTCAGGCCCCCACCGGTGGCCAGGCCGGCGGCGCTGTCGGCGAGCACCTCGCCGGTCATCTCCCGCCCCAGGTGCTCCCCGACCCGTGCCGCTCGCCCGGTCGCGTGCCGGCCCAGGCCGGCCAGTGGTGCCACCGCCCCGCCGGCGAGCCCGCCGACCGCCGATGCGCCGAGGTCGGTCAGGTCCAGGCCGTGCGCACGCCCGGTGGAGTTCTGATATGCCTGAGTGGCCAGGGTGACACCAGACTCCTCCGCGGCCTCCTCCAGCCCTTCATGGGCGGCCCGCTTGGCGAGCCCGCGTACGCCACCCCGCGCGGCCTCCTTGGCGGCCCGCTCGCCGGCCTCCTTGAGCCCGTGTTTGAGGGACTTGCTGGCCAGCTGGCCCATCAGTCGCCTGAAGATCTGTTGGACCAGCAGCCGGGTCGCGGTGATCGCCGCGCCGGCGGCCGGGGTCGCGGCCCCGGCGGTGAGCACCGCCGCCACCGCCACCGAGAGCAGCTCGATGACGAGGATGCCCAGCTCGATCCAGACTTCCAGCTTGGCGCCCTCAATGTCGCAGCCGCACTCCTCGACCAGCCGGCCCAGGTCGGCGGTGACCGCGAGCAGCACGGGCAGCGGGGCGTCGGCGCCCTCGGCGATCCCTCGCCAGGCCGCTTCGAAAGCGGCATCGACCGCCCCGCCGCCTCCGTACCCACTGTGCACCTCGACGGCGGCTGTCGCGGCGTCGGCGTGTGGGCCGGCAAGCACAGCCGCTACCGCGTACCACTGGTCGGCGACGTCCCAGACGGCCCGCTCGTTGCCCTCCGGCCACTGGACGCCGACCACCCAGTCGAGGGCCTCGTAGATCCAGCCCGGCACGTCCCAGGGTGCGTGGTCCAGTGGGTGCGGAATCGGGCTCGGCAGCACGCTCATCGGGGTCGCCGGTCGTCAGCGCTGGTCGGCGGGCCGACCGAACCGGGCGGCGCTGGCCCCGTCGGTCTGCACGCTCGCATCGACCGCGCGAACCACGTCGCTGCCCAGGTCGGTGAGTCGGTGCCCGACGCCCGTCCAGGCCCGCAGCACGGTCTGCTCGAACCCACGGTAGCTGCGCTCGAACGCGTCGCCGATGTCGTCGCGGCCCCATGGCCTGGCACCGCTGGCGGCCTCGATCGCACCACCCTCCGCCGCTCGACGGGCCGTCACCGCCTCGCCGGCGAGTGCCAGGTCGGCACCGCCCCGACGGGCCCGGGACGGATCGAGCCAGAGCTGCCCGTCGGTCATGCCGTCCCCTCACCCCTGCCGAGCACGGCATCGGCCCGGCCGAGCAGCGCGGCGTAATCGCCGGTACGCAGGAAGTCCACCGACCCGGAGCCGGCCGGCATGCTCTCGGCGACGAGGGCGCGGGTGGCGTCGGCGGCGGCGGTCGCGGCGGCGCGGACCGTTTCGGTGATTTTTCGGCCGAGCGCCCCGGCGTCCCGATCCCGGTAGACGGCCGGCGTCAGCTCGACCTCGATCAACTGGCCCTGGGCGCCCACGGTCGCCGTCACCTGCCCGTCGGCCGACCGCCGGGTCACCCGCAGCTCGGCGAGCCGCTTTTGCAGGCTGTCCAAACCGGACCTGAGCTGCTGGTATTGCCCATACACGTCGTCGAATCGGGCCCGTAGCTCGCGATTGGCACCCCGGTCCACCTGTTCGCTCACCGCCGCTCCTCCCGTCACCGTCGGTAGAGCGAGACGATACCGGCCGCCATCGATCCGTGTGGTCCGGTAGTTTCAGTACGTGATCGACCGTCAACAGGCCGAGCAGCTCGCCGCCACCTGGGCTCGCCGCGACTCCCAGCGCCTCGGCCACGAGTGCACGGCGATGGTCGACGAGTTCGACCTCGGCTACGTGATCACGTCCGTCGTGCCCACCGAGGTCCGGACGGTCCCCGGTGACCTGCCGACGACCGTCATCGACAAGCAGACCGGCACGGTCACCACCTGGCCCCGCGTGCCGAGCACGGTCGTGGCGGAGATGTACCGACGCAGCCAACCCGCCGGGCCAACCGCTCCCCGCACCGTCGATCCGTCGAGTCTGCTGGCCAGGGAGATCCATCGGGCAGCTACCCCGAACACGGCTGCGCATCTGACCATCGACGGGCGAATCTGGACGGCCCAGGGCACGAAGAGCGACGTCCCGCTGAACCATCACCCGCTCGTCCGCACCTATCTGGACCAGCTGCCTCCCGGCGAGCTGGTCCGTGGGGGCGAGGCTCATGCCGAGCTGATCGTGGTCTCCGACGTCCTGCACGAATACGATCACCGCCGAGCCGCCGAGGGCATTGCGCCGATGGGTCGGGCCGAGGCAGCGGCACTGCTGGACGGCGCCCGGTTCGAGATCTTCCGGATCCGTGAGCCGGGTGATCCGGCGGGTGGCCCCGCCGACCGGCCCTGCGATTCGTGCGTCGCCTTCCTGGTGCGCGCCAACGTGTTGCCGGAGTCGGCTCGGGCCTACACCGAGACCTGGCGCGCGCCGACACAGCCCGACCCCGATCCGGGGCGCTTCCCACCGGAGGTTGCCAACGCGCTGGTCGCCGCCGGGTGGGCACCGCACATCGGGGACCAGATCATGGCCGCCGCGGCCGTGCGGGATGTCACGGCGGTGCCGGGTCTGACCCATCAGCACGCGGTCTTTCCCGCCGCCGTGGAGGCGCTGACCGCGTTTCCCAGCCTGGTCGGTGCTCGGCGCGGCCGGGGCGAGCAGGTGTGGATCTCCCGTTTCGACATCCGCCCGCACACCATCGCGCACACCGCCGACACCCTGGCGGACTTCGGCGCGGTGCTCGGCGTACGACTCTTCCCGATCGGCACCGAGCAACAGGACAGCATCCTGGCGGTGGACGAACGCGGCCGGGTCTTCGCGCTCGATCAGGCCGGCGAGTGGTTCCTCGGCGACACCATCGACGCCGCACTGACGGCGCTGCTGCTCGGCCGCGCCCCCGCCCGGGTACGCGACGACGGCACCTGGCCGGCCGACTAGAGCACGAGGCCGCTCAGAGCCCGAGGCCGCCGATCACAGCGCGAGGCCGGTCAGCACCATGACCCTCGGCTCGGTGTAGTCGTCCATCGCGCTGCGCAACCCCTCCCGGCCGACGCCGCTGCCCTTGACCCCGCCGTACGGCATCTGGTCGGCGCGGTACGACGGCACGTCGCCGACGATCACCCCGCCCACCTCCAGCGTCCGCGCGGCGGAGAAGGCGACGTCCAGGCGGCGGGTGAACACGCCAGCCTGCAGCCCGTACGCCGAATCGTTGACCGCGGCGAACGCGGCCTGGTCGTCGGCGACCGGCGTGACCACCAGCACGGGCCCGAAGACCTCCTCGGCGACGACCTTGGCGTCGGCCGGCACGCCGGTGAGCACGGTCGGGGGGTACGTCGCGCCGTCAAGGACGCCGCCCACCTCGACGGTGGCGCCGGCGGCGACGGCCTCGGCCACCCATGACTCGACCCGGCGGGCCGCGTCCTCGGACACCATCGGCCCGACGTCCGTCAGCTCGGAGGCGGGGTCGCCGGTCCGCAGCTCACGCACCGCCGTCGCCAGCCGGGGCAGGAAGTCGGCGTAGAGCGCGTGGTGCACGTACACCCGCTGGACGGCGATGCAGGACTGGCCGGCCTGGTAGTTGGCGAAGGTCGCGATGCGCTGCGCGGCGAATCCCAGGTCCTCGTCCGCCGCCCAGTCGGCGCAGATCACCGCTGCCGCGTTGCCGCCCAGTTCCAGCGTCACGTGCTTCTGGGGCACCTCGCGGCGGATGGCCGCGCCGACCGGCCCGGACCCGGTGAACGACACCACCGGCAGCCGGGGGTCGGTGACCAGCTCGGCGGCGCGGTCGTTGGGCAGCGGCAGCACCGAGAACATCCCGACCGGGAGGTCGGTCTCGGCCAGCAGCTCGCCGAGCAGCAGCGCGGACAGGGGCGTCGCGGGTGCGGGCTTGACGATGATCGGCGCGCCGACGGCGATGGCCGGTGCCACCTTGTGCGCGACGAGGTTGAGCGGGAAGTTGAACGGCGCGATGCCCAGCACGGGCCCTCTCGGCACCCGCCGGACCAGCGCGATCCGCCCGCTGGCGGCGGGGTCGGTGTCGAGCCGTTGCAACTCGCCGGAGAAACGCCGGGCTTCCTCGGCTGCCCACCGGAAGGTCGACACCGCCCGCCCGACCTCGGCCCGCGCCCACTTCAGCGGCTTGCCGTTCTCCGCGGTGATCAGGGCGGCGATCTCTTCGGCGCGCTCGGCGAGTCGCCGGGACACGTGGTCCAGGGCCGCCGCGCGGGCGTGCGCGGGCAGGGCCGCGGCCTGCGCGGCGACCCCGGCCGCCGCGCCGACGGCGGCTTCGACCTGGTCGGTCGTGGCAAAGGTGGTACGCCCCACCGGGCGACCGTCGTACGGGTGGTGGACGGTCAACTCCCCCTCGCCGGAGGCGGGGCGGGAGGCGACGAAGAAGGCTGTGGGCTCCACGCGGAGCAGCGTAGACGAGAGAGCAGCCGACGGAAACAGTCGCCAGAACCCTTGTCTGCCGCGAATTCAGTAGCGAAGATGGCAGAGAGATTGCGATAACCGCCGCAGAACCGCGCCCCCGCCCCCCTCGGAGTGATCCCGTATGAGTGACCAGCAGCAGCTGAGCAACTTCGTCAACGGCTCCTACGTCGACCCGGCCGAGGGCGGCTACGCCGACCTGATCGACCCCTGCACGGGTGAGGTGTTCGCCCGCGCCCCGGTCTCCGGCACCGCCGACGTGGACGCGGCGATGAGTGCCGCCGCCACCGCCTTCGAGAGCTGGCGGGAGGTCACCCCCGCCGCGCGGCAGAGGGCGCTGCTCAAGCTCGCCGACGCCGTGGAGGCGCGTGCTGCCGAGCTGGTCGACGCCGAGGTCCGCAACACCGGCAAGCCGCGCCAGCTCACCGCCGAGGAGGAGCTTCCCCCGGCGGTGGACCAGTTCCGGTTCTTCGCCGGCGCGGCCCGAATGTTGGAGGGGCGGTCCGCCGGGGAGTACATGGCCGGGCACACCTCGTACGTGCGGCGCGAGCCGATCGGTGTCTGCGCCCAGGTCACCCCATGGAACTACCCGCTGATGATGGCGGTCTGGAAGATCGCCCCGGCGCTCGCCGCCGGCAACACGGTGGTGCTCAAGCCGTCGGACACCACGCCGGTGTCGACACTGCTGCTCGCCGAGATCGCCGCCGAGTTCTTTCCGCCGGGGGTGTTCAACGTGGTCTGCGGCGACCGGGACACCGGTCGTACCCTCGTGTCGCACCCGACCCCGCAGCTGGTGTCGATCACCGGCTCGACCCGCGCGGGCATGGAGGTCGCCGCCGCGGCGGCCCCCGACCTGAAGCGGACCCACCTGGAGCTGGGCGGCAAGGCCCCGGTGGTGATCTTCGACGACGCGGATGTGGCGGCGGCGGCCGAGGCCATCGCGATGGGCGGCTACTTCAACGCCGGGCAGGACTGCACCGCGGCGACCCGGGTGCTGGCCGGGCCGGGCATCCACGACGACTTCGTGGCGGCGCTCGCCGAGCAGGCCCGCAACACGAAGACCGGCGCCCCGGACGACGCCGACGTGCTCTACGGCCCGCTGAACAACGCCAACCAGCTCGCCCGGGTCAGCGGCTTCGTGGACCGACTGCCGGACCACGCGGCGATCCAGACCGGTGGTTCCCGGCAGGGCGAACGCGGCTACTTCTACACGCCGACCGTGGTCTCCGGGCTGCGCCAGGCCGACGAGATCATTCAGGACGAGGTGTTCGGCCCGGTCATCACCGTGCAGCGCTTCTCCGACGAGGACGAGGCGGTGCGCTGGGCCAACGGCGTCGACTACGGCCTGTCGGCGTCGGTCTGGACGAGAAACCACGGCCGGGCGATGCGGATGACCCGGCGACTGGACTTCGGGTGCGTCTGGGTGAACACGCACATCCCGTTCGTCTCCGAGATGCCGCACGGCGGCTTCAAGCACTCCGGGCACGGCAAGGACCTGTCGGTCTACAGCCTGGAGGACTACACCCGGATCAAGCACGTCATGCACAACATCGAGGGCTGACCCATGCCGAGTTCGGAGGATCTGCACAAGCGGCGCGGCGGGGCGGTCGCCCGGGGCGTGGGCAGTGTCATCAGCTCCTACGTGGACAGCGCCAGCGGCGGGACGCTCATCGACGTCGACGGCCGGGAGTGGATCGACTTCGCCGCCGGCATCGCCGTGACCAGCGTCGGCAACTCGGCGCCGAAGGTGGTCGAAGCGGTCCGGGCGCAGGTCGAACGGTTCACCCACACCTGCTTCATGGTCGCGCCGTACGAGTCGTACGTGGCGGTGTGCGAGCAGCTCAACGCGCTGACGCCGGGCGGCTTCGAGAAGCGCTCGGCGCTGTTCAACTCGGGTGCGGAGGCGGTGGAGAACGCCGTGAAGATCGCCCGGCACGCCACCGGACGACCGGCGGTGGTGGTCTTCGACCACGCGTACCACGGCCGGACCAACCTGACCATGGCGTTGACCGCGAAGAACATGCCGTACAAGCACCGGTTCGGGCCGTTCGCCGGGGAGATCTACCGGGTGCCGATGTCGTACCCGCTGCGCGACGGCGGGCTCTCCGGTGCGGAGGCGGCGGCGCGGGCGATCGAGATGGTCGAGAAGCAGGTCGGCGCGGAGAACGTCGCCGCGCTGCTGATCGAGCCGATCCAGGGTGAGGGTGGCTTCGTGGTGCCCGCACCGGGTTTCCTACCGGCACTGCGGGACTGGGCGACGGCGGCGGGGGTGGTCTTCGTCGCCGACGAGATCCAGACCGGCTTCTGCCGTACCGGCGACTGGTTCGCCTGCCAGCACGAGGGCGTCGAGCCGGACCTGGTCGCCCTGGCCAAGGGCATCGCCGGTGGCCTGCCACTGGCGGCGGTGACCGGCCGGGCCGAGCTGATGGACGCGGTGCACGTCGGCGGGCTCGGCGGCACGTACGGCGGCAACCCGATCGCCTGCGCCGCCGCGCTGGCCACCATCGAGACGATGCACGAGCTGGACCTGGCCGGCGCGGCCCGCCGGATCGAGTCCGTGCTGGTCCCCCGGCTACGGGCCATCGCCGACCGGGATCCCCGGGTCGCCGAGGTGCGCGGTCGGGGCGCGATGCTCGCCGTGGAGCTGGTGCAGCCGGGCACGCTCACCCCCGACCCGGTCGCCACGGCGGCGATCTCGGCCGCCTGTCACGCCGCGGGTCTGCTCACCCTGACCTGCGGGACCTACGGCAATGTCCTGCGTTTCCTGCCCCCGCTGGTGATCTCCGACGCACACCTCACCCGCGGCGCCGACATCCTCGACGCCGCCTTCGGCTGAGTCGAAGGAAGGGCCCCTGAACAGGGGCCCTTCCTCACATCAGCGAAGCACTTCGACCGTGTTGCGGCGGATCAGGTTCTTGCCCGGCTCGCGGATCTGGTCCATCGCGGCGGAGTTGAGCAGCACGCAACTGCCCGACGGGCCGGTCACCGTCACCGTCGTCGCCCGGTTGTTGTCCAGGTTGGTCACCCGCAGCCGGGTGCCCACCGGGAACTGCCCGCTGGTCGCCGTCGGCGCCCCACCCTCGGCGAAGAAGGTGATCGACCCCGAGCAGGCGGAGCCGGGCGCCGGACCCGGTACGCCGGGCGAGGCGGCACCGGGACGGACCGTACCGGCGGCCGGCTGCCCGACCTGCGGGGCCGCACCGTCCAGGCGTTCCACCACGTTGCGGCGGATCACGTTCTTCCCTGGCTCGCGGACCAGCTCCATCGCGGCGGCGTTGAGCAGCACACAACTACCCGACGGGCCGGCCACCGTGACCGTGGCCGCCCGGTTGTTGTCCAGGTTGGTCACCCGCAGCCGGGTACCCACCGGGAAACGGTCGCTGGTCGCCGCCGGCGCCCCGCCCTCCGCCGAGAAAGTGACCGAGCCGGAGCAGACGGACGAGCGTGCCGGAGCGGTGTCGGCGAACCCGAAGCTGGTCCCCACCGCCACACCCGCCGCGGCGAGCACCGCCACGGTCGCCGCCAGCACGTGCCTGCGCTGCACCCTCATCGCCGTCACTCCCGTCCTCGGTGGTGTCCTTCACTCCCCTGGTACGGACGGGAGCGCCCTACCGTTCAGCTGGCACGGGTATCGATCGTGCGACGGCCAGGTCAACCGGCCCGTACCGGGTGCGCGGCGCCCCGGTGGTCAGCGCCCAGTAACGGTCCCCGTACGACCAGTGCCACCACTCGGTCGGGTAGTTCACCATCCCGGCGCCGCCGAGCGCGTCCACCAGGATCTGCCGGTGCCGGCGGGCGGTCGCCCCGATGGCGGGCGCGTCGGTGAAGCAGGCGTCCGCGCTGTCCTCCGGGGTGGCGTCGATGGCAGTGCCCAGGTCCAGTTCCATGCCGTCGTCGGTGCACAGCGTCAGGTCCACCGCCCCGCCCGTGCTGTGCGGCGCCACCTCGACCGGTGAGACGAACTTGCTGGTCTCCCGGTGCAGCCGCTCCGGGGACCAGTCCGGGTGCCGTCGGCGCAACTCGTCCCGGTAACCGGTGAAGACGGCCAGCTGCGCGTGGTACGGCCGGTATCCCTCGACGACCAGCAGGCGTACCCCGCTGGGCAGGGCACGCTGCGCGGCCAGCAGACGGTCCACGACTCCGGCGCGCAGCCGGGCGTACGCCCCGGCGGGGTCCGCCGCGCGGCCGTCGAGCCGCAGGTCCGGCAGCTCACGCAGGTCCACCAGCGGGTCGCCGTCGTCGGCGTTGGGCACGGCAGCCACCCGGGGATCGGAGAGCAGGATCATCGAAGGCTCCCGACAGTGGTCGCGGGCCGTTCCGCGTGCCGGACACGGGCCAACTCGACAAGTCGGTCCACCACCTCCCGGTAGCCGACGCCGGCAGCAGCCCACACCTTCGGGTACATGGAGTGCGCGGTGAAGCCGGGCATGGTGTTCAGCTCGTTGACGTACAGCTCGCCGGCCGTCTCGTCGTAGAGGAAGTCGACCCGGGCCAGGCCCCAACCCCCGATCGCGGCGAACGCCCGGAGTGACAGCTCACGGATCCGCTCGGTCACCTCGTTCGGCAGCACGGCGGGGACGATCATCGGGTCGGCGTCGCCGAAGTACTTCTGCTGGTAGTCGAACCAGCCGCCGGCGACCCGCACCTCGCCGACCGCCGACGCCTCGGGGCGCCAGCCGCCGAGCACCGCGCACTCCAACTCCCGGCCGCTGACCCCCTGCTCGACCATGACGAGCTGGTCGTGGCGAAGCGCCTGCTCAACGGCGGCGGCCAGGTCGCCGCCCTCGCCGACCCGCGAGATGCCGATCGAGGAACCCATGCTGGCCGGCTTGACGAAGAGCGGCCGGCGCAGCCCGACCACCAGCTTCTCCGGGTCATCCGCCGCCCGGTAGGTGTGCGCGTCGAACGCGACGTACGGGGTGACCGGGATGCCCTCAGCGCGCAGCGCCCGCTTCATCGCCACCTTGTTCATGCCCACCGCGGAGGCGAGGATGCCGCACCCGACGTACGGCACGTTCAGTGACTCCAGCAGCCCCTGCACCACACCGTCCTCACCGAACGGGCCGTGCAGCACCGGGAAGATCACGTCAAGCTCGGCGTGCACCGCGCCGGGGGCGTTACCGGCCGACACCTGCACGACGCCCGGACGCGGACCGGCCCGCAACTCGACCGCCGGCCCGGTCACCGTCAGACGGTCATCGATGGCCCGCTCGCCGGCCGGCCGGTCGCGCAACTCGGCCAACAGCGCGTCAGGCAGCAGCCGAAACCCGCCACTGCGGGTGACACCGATGGCGACCGTGCGGTACCCGCCACCAGCGAGCGCCCGGACCACCCCGAGCGCGGACGCGCAGGACACCTCGTGCTCCGCCGACGGTCCACCGAACAGAATTCCGATCCGAGTTGGCGCGCTCACGCCGCCACCCCTTCCACAGTCGTCATCTCGGCGGGCCGCTGGACCGTCAACCGGGCCACCAGCGCGGCCTCCACGTTTCCGCCGGTCAGCACCACGCCGACCGTTCGCAGCCGATCGGGAGCCACACCAGCTCGGGGGGCCACACCAGCTCCCGGGGCCAGCCGGAGCGTGCCGGCCAGGCCAGCCGCCCCGGACGGCTCGGCGAGCACCTTGAGTTCCATCAGGATCAACCGGAACGCCGCCCCGATCTCGTCGTCGTCGACCCGGACGACCCCGCGCAGCGCGTTGCGCACAATGGCGAACGGCAGCTCACCCACGCACGACGGCCGCAGCCCGTCAGCGATCGTGGGCGACGGCGCGACCGGGACGCGCTCACCGGCCGCCAGGCTGCGGGCGAGCGAGTCACAGCCCACCGGCTCGACGCCGTACACCTCGATGCCGGTGCCAGCGGCGGCCAGGCACGCGCCCGCCACCCCACCACCACCACCGACCGGTACGACCAACGCGTCCAGCGGTGTGCCCGCGCGCTCGGCCTCCTCGATCAGCTCCAGGCTGGCGGTGCCCTGCCCGGCGATGACGTCCGGGTGGTCGTACGCGTCGATGACGGGGTGACCGCTCTCGTCGCTGAGCCCGTTGGCCACCGCCACCCGCTCCTCGACGCCGGTGCCGACGAGCACCACCCGTGCCCCCGCCGCGCGCGCCCGGTCGACCTTCGTCGGTGCCGCGTCGACCGGCAGCACCACGGTCGCCGCGAGCCCGTGCTGCCGGGCCGCCAACGCCACCGCCACCGCGTGGTTGCCGGTGCTCTGCGCGATCACCCCGGTGTGGCTGGCCGTGGCAAGCCGGCCAACTGCCCGCAGCGCGCCCCGCATCTTGTAGGAGCCGCCGTACTGGAGGTTCTCCGCCTTGAACAGGACTCGAGCCCCGGCCAGTCCGTCGATCACCGGGGACCGCAGCACGGGTGTGCGGACCACGCGGCCGGCAAGCCAGCGGGCGGCCTCCTCGACATCGGCCGGGACCTGCCCAACGGTGCGTGACATCGTCTTTTCCTTTCGGGCACACCACAGGTGGGATCCAGCGGTACGCGGACCCCGGGGACGGTGGGTGGGAGCGCTAGGTGGGGTCGGGTAGCTGGACGTCGACCCGCAGGCCGCCGTGCTCGGCGGGCCGGGCGGCGATGATGCCGTCGTGCGCCTGGGTGATCGAGCGGGCGATGGCCAGGCCCAGGCCCGCGCCTCCGCCGTGCGAGGTGCGGTCCCGTGCGAGCCGGCGGAACGGCTCGAAGAGACCAGCCACCGCCTCGGCCGGTACGGGCTGGCCGGTGTTGACCACCGACAGCGCGGGCACGCCGCTCACCGCGACGGTCAGCGAACCGCCGCGCCGGTTGTACTTGATTCCGTTCTCCACCAGGTTGGTGATCAGGCGTTCCAGCAGCACCCGCTCACCGACGACGACCCGGGGTACGAGATGGGTGTCGATGGTGACCGCGGCCTCCCGGGCGCGGTCCTGGTATCCGGCGAGCACCGCCTCGACGATCGTGTCGAGCCGCTGCGGTATCCGTGAGCGCAGGCCCTGGTCGCTCTCGCTGAGCGCGAGCAGGCCCTCGATCAGCCGCTCGTTGCGCTCGTTGGTTTCCAGCAGCTGGCTGGTCAACAGCTCCAACTGCTCGTCACTGAGCGTGCGGGCCATGCCGACCTCGATGAGCGTCCGCTGCACCGCCAGCGGAGTACGCAGCTCGTGCGAGGCGTTCGCGGCGAACCGCCGCTGCCCCTCGTACCCGGCGGAGACACGTTCCATCATCTCGTCGATGGCACGGGACAGCAGGGCCAGTTCGTCGCGGCCCCGGGGCCGAATTCGGTGACCGAGGTTCTGCGGGCCCAGGTGCCCGATCGGCCCGGCCAGATCTCGGACCGGGCGCAGGCACCACGCGGCGCCGAACCAGAGCGCCATCAGAGTGGCCAGGACCACGAACAGCACGGCCAACACGGGCAACACGAACGCCCCCTGGCGCACGCTCGCGCACATCGACATCAGCCCGGGCACCGGCAGGTCGCAGGCCTGCTGGCCACGGACCCAGATCAGCTCGTACAGCCACCTGCCGACCGCCGGCAGCACCGGCCCGACCAGCAGTGCCAGCAGGCCAACCAGCAACACTCGACGTCGGGGCGTCCAGCTCACGCCATGCCACCGATGCGGTAGCCGGCCTTCGGAACCGTGTGGATGACCGCCGGATCGCCGAGCTTCTTGCGCAGAGTCATGACGGTGACCCGTACGGCGTTGGTGAACGGGTCCGCGAACTCGTCCCAGGCCTGCTCCAGCAACTCCTCGGCGCTGACCACCTGGCCGTCCGCGCGCAACAGCACGTGCAGCACGGCGAACTCCTTCGGGCTCAGCGCGAGCGGGCGGCCATCCCGGGTGGCCACGTGCCGGCCCACGTCCAGCACCAGGCCGTCCTGGGCGAGCACCGGCGGCAGCGCCGGGGTGGACCGTCGACCGAGAGCCTGCACCCGGGCCACCAACTCGGCGAAGGCGAACGGCTTGGTCAGGTAGTCGTCCGCGCCGAGGCCGAGACCCTCCACCCGGTCCCGGATGCCGGCAGCGGCGGTGAGCAGCAGCACCCGAGTGCCGACCTGTGAGTCGGTGATGCTGCGGCACACCTCGTCGCCGGTGTGCCCGGGCATGTCCCGGTCCAGCACCGCGACGTCGTACCGGTTCACCCCGATCCGCTCCAACGCACCGTCGCCGTCGTAGCAGACGTCGACCGCCATCGAGAGACGGCGCAGGCCTTCGGCCACCGTGTCCGCCAACAACCGCTCGTCGTCCGCCACCAGCACCCGCACGATTTCCGCTCCCCCGAGTTCGGATTACCCTGCATACCGTCGCAGGCCAGGGTTAAGGGTTCTGTAAGCACCCGCCGAAGCCATCCTCCACGGCAGCGCGCATCGGACAAGCCATCGCAACCCGGGCGCTGCCGCCTTCGTCCCCGCGCATGCTGTCTGCGCGATCCGTCCCGACCGACCCCTGGCTGTTGGCGATCGAGGGTGAGCTGCGTCACGATGGGGGCCGAGGAGGTCGCCCGATGGCTGACCCGTGGCTCGCCCTGGAGTTCGGCGTGGATCCGGCGGAGCGGATCGCGGAGGTCGGTGCCGCCCACGAAGCCTTCCTCACCGCGGGCGCCGCGCCGCACCGGGTGCGGGAGGTGGTCCGCCGCTCATGGGAACGCTCGGCACGGCTCGACCCCGAGGCCACCCCACCGGTCGACCTCGCCGACGACGTCCTGGCCGCGTACCGGGCCGCCCACCCGTTGGCCCGAGTGCTGCCGCTCTTCCGGGACCTGCTCGGCGGCATCGCCCAGGACGGCGCGCACCTGATGGCGGTGTGCGACGCGTACGGGCGGCTGCTCTGGGTGGAGGGGCATTCGGGTGTGCTCCGGCACGCCGAGCGGATGAACTTCGTGCCCGGCGCCCTCTGGGACGAGAGGCACGCCGGCACCAACGCCCCGGGCACCGCGCTGGCCGTCGAGCACAGCGTGCAGATCTTCGCCACCGAGCATTTCAGCCGGCCGGTGCAGCGTTGGACCTGCGCCGCCGCGCCGATCCACGACCCGGCGACCGGGCGGCTGCTCGGCGCGGTCGACATCACCGGCGGTGACCACCTGGCCAACCCGCAGAGCCTGGCGCTGGTCCGGGCCACCGCCCGGGCCGCCGAGGCGCAGCTCGCCGTCCACCGACCGGTGGAGCCGGGCGTCGCCTTCGTGACCGCGCTCGGCCGCGACGAGGCGGAGCTGCGCATCGACGGACGGCGGATCCGGCTCGGTCGTCGGCACAGCGAGCTGCTGGTGCTGCTGCTGCACCATCCCGAGGGCCGCACCGGCGAACAGCTCGGCCTCGACCTCTACGGCGACGACCGACTGCACCCGGTCACCCTGCGCGCGGAGCTGTCCCGGCTGCGCCGGGTGCTGGGGCCGGAGCTGCTCGACTCCCGCCCGTACCGGCTGCGCGGCACCGTCCGGGCCGACTTCACCATCGTGGCGGACCGGTTGGACCAGGGCGATCCGGCGGGCGCGCTCGACGCGTACCCCGGGCCGTTGCTGCCCGGCTCGGACGCACCGGGAGTGACGCGACTGCGCCGGCTGATCGACGGCCACCTCCGCGCGGCCGTGCTGGCCACCGCGGACGCGGCGCTGCTCGCGGCCTGGACCGCGACGCCAGCTGGCGCGGACGACCTGGCCGCGTGGCAGGCCCTGGCACGGGCGTTGCCGGTGGGCGCCCCGCGTCGGCCCCTCGCCCTCGCCCACATCGACCAGCTTGCCGGGGAGTACGACCTACCGCGCGCAACGTCGCTGCAACGTCGCTGAAACTAGCGTCGCCGTCGGCACACCCGCACAACGACGGCGGAGGTAACCATGACGCGCTACCACGCGCCCACCCACTGGCAGTCCCGTTACGACCATTTCATCGGCGGCGAGTACGTCAAGCCGCACGGCGGCGACTACTTCGAGAACCCCACCCCGGTCACCGGGCAGACCTTCACCGAGGTGGCCCGGGGCACCGCCCCCGACGTGGAGAAGGCCCTGGACGCCGCGCACGGCGCCGCCGACGCCTGGGGGCGCACCTCGGTGGCCGAGCGGGCGCTGATCCTCAACCGGATCGCCGACCGCATGCAGGACAACCTGGAATCGCTGGCCGTGGCCGAGAGCTGGGAGAACGGCAAGCCGGTACGCGAGACGCTGGCCGCCGACATCCCGCTCGCCATCGACCATTTCCGCTATTTTGCCGGGGCGATCCGGGCTCAGGAGGGCTCGCTCGGCGAACTCGACGACGACACCGTGGCGTACCACTTCCACGAGCCGCTCGGCGTGGTCGGGCAGATCATCCCGTGGAACTTCCCGATCCTCATGGCGACCTGGAAGCTGGCGCCCGCGCTGGCCGCCGGCAACGCCGTGGTGCTCAAGCCAGCCGAGCAGACCCCGGCGTCCATCCACTACTGGCTGTCGCTGGTGGCTGACCTGCTGCCGCCGGGCGTGCTCAACATCGTCAACGGTTTCGGCGTGGAGGCCGGCAAGCCGCTGGCGTCCTCGGCCCGGGTCGCGAAGGTGGCGTTCACCGGCGAGACCACCACCGGGCGGCTGATCATGCAGTACGCCAGTGAGAACATCAAGCCGGTCAGCCTGGAGTTGGGCGGCAAGAGCCCGAACATCTTCTTCGACGACGTCAGCGCTGCTTCTGACGACTTCCTGGACAAGGCGCTCGAAGGTTTCACCATGTTCGCGCTCAACCAGGGCGAGGTCTGCACCTGCCCGTCCCGGGCGCTGATCCAGCAGGGCCACTACAGCGACTTCCTCGCCGCGGCGGTCTCCCGCACGCAGCAGATCGTGCAGGGACACCCGCTGGACACCGCCACGATGATCGGGGCGCAGGCCTCCAACGACCAGCTCGAAAAGATCCTGTCCTACCTGGACATCGGCCGGCAGGAGGGTGCCCGGGTGCTCACCGGCGGGTCGCGCGCCGATCTGGGCGGCGAGTTGTCGGGCGGGTACTACGTCGAACCGACCATCTTCGAGGGCGACAACTCGATGCGGATCTTCCAGGAGGAGATCTTCGGACCGGTGGTCTCGGTGACCTCCTTCGCCGACCTCGATGACGCCGTCAAGACCGCCAACGACACCCTGTACGGGCTGGGCGCCGGCGTGTGGACCCGGGACATGAACACCGCCTACCGGGCCGGGCGGGCCATCCAGGCCGGTCGAGTGTGGACCAACTGCTACCACGCCTACCCGGCGCACGCCGCGTTCGGCGGTTACAAGCAGTCCGGCATCGGCCGGGAGAACCACAAGATGATGCTGGAGCACTACCAGCAGACCAAGAACCTGCTGGTCAGCTACTCCACCAAGAAGCTCGGCTTCTTCTGATGCCGGTCGTCTCCGTCACCCCCGCCGCGGCCGAGTTGCTCCGGTCGCTGCGGGGGCGGCACGGGCCGCTGATGTTCCACCAGTCCGGCGGCTGCTGCGACGGCAGTGCCCCGATGTGCTACCCGGCGGGCGAGTTCCGCACCGGCTCGTCCGACGTCCTGCTCGAATCGCTCGCTGTCGACGGTGTACCGGAGGCGGTGGACTTCTGGATGTCGAAGTCCCAGTGGGAGCTGTGGAAGCACACGAGGCTGACCGTCGACGTGGTCCCAGGCCGAGGCAGCGGCTTCTCCCTGGAAGCGCCCGACGGCCTCCGCTTCCTCATCCGCTCCCACCTAGCCCCTAACCCACCCCCACCCCACCCCACCCCCGCTCCCCGCTCCCCGCCCCCGCCCCCGCTCCCCACCCCCGCTCCCCGCTCCCCGCTCCCCGCTCCCCGCTCCCCGCTCCCCGCTCCCCGCTCCCCGCTCCCCG